>NZ_VWWH01000017.1:0-113982 GCF_011753045.1 Burkholderia sp. Ap-955 | reverse complement strand
TCCGGCGCGACGAAGCGCGGCGCGAGCGCAGCCAGTGCGTCGGCCGTGTGCGCGCCGTACGCGACGCCGACGCCGGCCGCCCCGGCACTCGCGGCCATCTGCAGGTCGTGCGTCGTGTCGCCGATCATCACGGTACGCGACAGGTCCTGCCCCAATTCGCGGGTCAGTTCGTGCAGCATCGCCGGATGCGGTTTCGAGAAGGTCTCGTCGGCGCAGCGCGTCGCATCGAACAGGCTCGTCAGCTTCGACTGGTCGAGCACGCGATTCAACCCGACTCGCCCCTTGCCGGTTGCAACCGCGAGCAGATAGCCCGTGTCGCGCAGCTCGGCGAGCAGTTCCCGCACGCCGGCAAACAACTCGATGCGCTGGTCATCGAGCAGATAGTGATAGCGGTAGCGCTCGGCGAGCCGCGAATAGTCGGACGGATCAAGGGTCGGAGCCGTAATCTGCAGCGCATCGCGCAGGCCGAGGCCGATCACGTAGCGTGACGCCTCGTCGGACGGCGTGGGCAAGCCGAGATCGCGGCATGCGGCCTGGATGCTGTGCGCGATGTGCGCAGTCGAATCCATCAGCGTGCCGTCCCAGTCGAAGACGATCAGGTCAAATTGCTGTCGAGCCATGCGGTTCAGGCGGTATCGCGCAGTGCGCTGAGTTGATCGAGGAAGCGCCGGCATTCGTCCGGCAGCGGCGCATCGAACTGCAGCGCCTCGCCGGTCAGCGGGTGGGCGAGCCGCAGCCGGTACGCATGCAGGAACATCCGTTTCAACGACGGCTGCGCATTCGCGCGCGCCAGCGCCTTGTTCAATGCGAAATCGCCATACTTGGCGTCGCCGGCGATCGGCAGGCCAAGATGTGCGAGGTGCACACGGATCTGATGGGTCCGACCCGTTTTGAGTTCCGCTTCGAGGAGCGCGTATTCGGGCCAAAGGTCGACGAGATTGAACACCGTGTGCGACGGCAGCCCGTCGTCCTGCACCCGCACGCGGCGCTCCCCTTCCGGGGTCGAATACTTGAACAGCGGCGCCTTCACCGCGCGGCGACGCCCCCAGTCGGACTGCCATTCACCGTGGACGCACGCGAAGTAGCGCTTGTCCATCTTGTTCTCGCGAATCTGTTCGTGCAGGCCCACCAGCGCCGTGCGCTTTTTCGCGAGCATCAGGATCCCGGACGTCTCGCGGTCGAGCCGGTGCACGAGTTCGAGGAATTTCGCACGCGGGCGCGCCTGGCGCATCTGCTCGATCACGCCGAACGCGACGCCGCTGCCGCCGTGGACCGCAACCCCGGCCGGCTTGTTGATGACGAGCATCGCATCGTCCTCGAACAGTATGTCGAAGTGCGCGGGCGGCACGATGGTGGCTTCGGCACGCGCGAGGTCGGCGGCGGCCACGCGCACGGGGGGCACGCGGACGATGTCGCCGAACGCGAGCCGGTACTGCGCATCGACCCGGCCCTTGTTCACGCGCACTTCGCCGCTGCGCAGGATCCGGTAAATATGGCTTTTCGGCACGCCTTTACAGACGCGCAACAGGAAGTTGTCGATACGCTGACCGGCCGAGTTTTCGTCGATCTCGATCATCGATACCTGGCCGCTTGCGACCGAATTCTGGGATATTTTGCCTAACTCGTTCATACTGAATATAATTTTGCCCAGCCAGACGTTGCGGGCGGCCTCACCGGCCGGCCCGGACCAACCGGGCAAGGCGCAAGCGCAAACCGTTATTTTACTTGCGCCGGGGGTCTGCTGCTCGCCCCTAATTAAAGAGAAGCAGCAAGTTGCACGCACGGCGCCGCCCGTCGGCAAGGATCGCGCCCACAGGCGGATTCGGTCGGCAAGGCGCCGCGGTAACGGAAAGTTGGTTGAAAAGAATTTGATCGGCAGCCCGACGGCGCGAAGTGCGTCCGCGCAGGCTGCCGGTTGCGAAAATTACGGCGTTGCGCCCGATTTGGCCCCGCGAAGCGTGCGGGGCCTGGCGACGTCAAACCAGGGAAGTACACCCCAGGCGGGAAAGTCGGGCTGGATTCGATACTCCCCGCTGCGGCCCGAGCCGCAGCATCTGCCGCCCGTTGGCACGCGCGTCGCACGACGACGCGCCCCGCGGCAGTGCCCGGCCTCAGGCTTAGCGCGCTTTGACAGCGTGCGGTGTGTGGACGCCGTGCTTTGAAGCCGTGTTCGCAGGTGCCCTATGGCCGCCGGCCCCGTCTTTCGGGCCCAAGCGCCTCTTCAGGCAATTCTCCCCGCCATCGTTCCCGCTCCAGCGTGCTCGTGACAACACAACAAGGCGCGGCCTGCCGTCGTTCCCGCCCTCGCGACTGACAACCGCGAGGCGCCGCCAGCAGAGCCGCCTGGAGTCGTTCATGAAACGCATGCTGTTCAATGCGACGCAGCAGGAGGAGCTGCGCGTCGCCATCGTCGATGGGCAAAAGCTCATCGACATCGACATCGAAACCGCCGGGCGCGAACAGCGCAAAGGCAATATCTACAAAGGTGTCATTACCCGCATCGAGCCGTCGCTCGAAGCGTGCTTCGTCAACTACGGCGAAGACCGCCACGGCTTCCTGCCGTTCAAGGAAGTCGCCCGCCAGTACTTCAAGGACGGCATCGACATGCGCTCCGCGCGCATTCAGGATGCGCTGCGCGAAGGCCAGGAGCTGATCGTCCAGGTCGAGAAGGAAGAGCGCGGCAACAAGGGCGCTGCCCTCACCACGTTCATCTCGCTCGCCGGCCGCTATCTGGTGCTGATGCCGAACAATCCGCGCGGCGGTGGCGTGTCGCGCCGGATCGAAGGCGACGAGCGTCAGGAACTGCGCGAAACGATGGCGCAACTGCAGATCCCGGACGGCATGAGCATGATCGCCCGTACCGCGGGCATCGGCCGCAGCGCCGAGGAACTGCAGTGGGACCTGAACTACCTGCTGCAACTGTGGCGCGCGATCGAAGCGGCGTCGCAAAGCGGCAACCCCGGCCAGCCGATGCTGATCTATCTGGAATCGAGCCTCGTGATCCGCGCGATCCGGGACTATTTCCAGCCCGATATCGGCGAAATCCTGATCGACACGAACGAAATCCACGATCAGGCCCGCGCATTCATGGACATCGTGATGCCGGACAACGTCGCGAAGGTGAAGCGCTACCACGACGACGTGCCGCTGTTCTCCCGCTTCCAGATCGAACACCAGATCGAAACCGCGTACTCGCGCACGGTGCCGCTGCCGTCGGGCGGCGCGATCGTGATCGACCACACCGAAGCGCTCGTCGCGATCGACGTGAACTCGGCGCGTGCGACCAAGGGCGCGGACATCGAGGAAACGGCGACCCGCACGAACCTCGAAGCGGCCGACGAAGTCGCCCGCCAGCTCCGCCTGCGCGACCTGGGCGGCCTGATCGTGATCGATTTCATCGACATGGAATCGGCGAAGAGCCAGCGCGAAGTCGAGCAGCGCCTGAAAGACGCGCTCAAGCATGACCGCGCGCGCGTCCAGATGGGCAAGATCTCCCGTTTCGGCCTGATGGAACTGTCGCGCCAGCGCCTGCGTCCGGCCCTGTCGGAAGGCAGCCACGTGACCTGCCCGCGTTGTAACGGCACCGGTCACATCCGCGATACCGAATCGTCCGCGCTGCAGGTCCTGCGGATCATTCAGGAAGAAGCGATGAAGGAAAACACCGCGGCGATCCACTGCCAGGTGCCGGTCGAGGTGACCGCCTTCCTGCTCAACGAAAAGCGTCAGGAAATCAACAAGATCGAGTCGCGCTTCAAGGTCGGCATCGTGCTGATCCCGAACAAGCACCTCGATACGCCGCACTACAAGCTCGAGCGCCTGCGCCACGACGACGCCCGTCTCGACGATCCGCGCGCGTCCTGGAAGATGGCCGAGGAAGCCGCCCGCGAACTCGAGTCGGAAACCGGCTACAGCAAGCGCGCGGCGGAAGTGAAGCCGAAGCAGGAAGCCGCGGTCAAGGGCATCACGCCCGAGCGTCCGGCCCCGAGCGCGGCACCGCAACGCCCGGTCGAACCGGTTGCAGCGCCCGCGCCCGTCGCGCAGGCCAGCGGCGGCTTCATCGGCTGGCTGAAAGGTCTGTTCGGCGTATCGCCGGCGCCCGCACCCGCACCGGTTGCTCCGGCCCCGGCGAAGGAGCAGGCAGCCCGTCCGGCTCGCGGCGAACGCACCGAGAAGTCCGAGCAACGCGGCGAACGCGGCGGCGATCGCAACCGCAACCGTCGCGGCGGCGCCCAGCAGGCGCAAGGCGGCCGCGACCAGGTCGCGGCAGGCCGTGGCCAGCCGCAACGCCAGGAGCGCGAAGGCAAGGAAGTGCGCGAACCGCGTGAGGCTCGTGAGCCGCGTGAAGGCCGCGAACCGCGCGAGGGTCGTGAACCGCGTGAAGGTCGCGAGAACCGCGAAGGTCGCGAGGGCCGTAGCCCGCGCGAAGGCCGCGAGCCGCGTGAAAACCGTGAGCCGCGCGAACCGCGTGAGAGCCGCGAACCGCGTGAACCGCGTGAACCGCGCGAGCGTGTCGAGCAGCCGGAAGGCGTCGAAGCAGCAGGTCGTGGCGAGCGCCAGGAACGTCGCGAACGCGGCGAGCGCCGCAAGCCGACCCAGCATGCGGCAACGCTGGAAACCGTCACCCGTGGCGAAACCCATCCGGAACAGGAAGCCGACAAGGCCGTCGCAGAAGCCCTGCCCGGCGCCGAACTGGCAGCCGATGCGGAAGCCGGCGCGCGTGATGGCGAGGAACGTCGCCGTCGCCGTCGCGGCCGCCGCGGCGGTCGTCGCGAGCGCGAGGAAGACGGCGCAGTCGTCGACCACGCCGAGCAAGGCGCAGAAGGCGAAGTGACGGTGCAAGCAGTGACGCCGGAAGCACCGGCTGCTGCCGAACCGGCCCACACGGCCGCACCGGCAGTCGTCGTGGCAGCCGCCGCGGCAAGCGCCGTCGTCACCGAAGCCGTGGTCGAACGCCACGCCGAACCGGCAGCACCGACCGCTGTCGAGCCGCAGCCGGCACCGGTACACGTCGAAGCAGCGCCGGTCGAAGCAGCAGTGGTCGTCCAGGCGGCAGAACCGGCACCGGTCGCACCGGCCGTCGATACGGAAGCCGGTCCGGCTCCGGTCGCGGTTTCGCCGACCGACGCGTTCGAAGTGCCGGCGGCACCTGTCGCCGTCGCGGCGCCGCAGCAGGCACCCGTCGAGCAGGCCGCGCCGGCTGTGACGACCGAAGCCGCTCCGGTGGCTGCGGAGCCGGCCCATGTCGAAGCGGCGCCGGTCGAGGCCGCCGCCGCACCGGCACCGGCACCGGCTCCGGCCCAACCGGCAGCCGAGCCCGCTTCGGCGAGCCTGGATACCGTGCTGGAGCAGGCCGGTCTCGTCTGGGTGAACACGGACGCAGGCAAGTTCGCCGCTGCGCAGGAAGCCGCGTCGCGCCTCCCGCGTCCGGCTCGCGTGCCGCGCGAACGCAAGGCGCTGCCGCCGGTCGATCCGGCCCCGATGCAGCAGGTCGAAACGACGCATCACTGATCGACGCATCGTCCGACCAGGAAAAGCCCGCCTCCGGCGGGCTTTTTCATGTCCGCGCTGCGGGTTTCCGCCCACCGGACCGACCCGCCGCTTGCGGCTAAAATAGAGGTCTGGTTCGCACTTCTTTCAACATGTCCCGACGCATCATTCCCCTCGCCGACGTCAGCGGGATGCCGGACGTCTCCGGCGTCGCGCACGCCCCGGACGGCACGCTGGCCGACACGTTCGCCAGGCCGCTGCGCGACCTGCGCATTTCGGTGACGGATCGCTGCAACTTCCGCTGCGTGTACTGCATGCCGCGCGCCGTCTTCGACAAGGACTACCCGTTCCTGCCGCACAGCGCGCTGCTCACGCACGAGGAAATCGAACGCGTGGCGCGACTCTTTGTCGCACATGGCGTCGAGAAGATCCGCATCACGGGTGGCGAGCCGCTGCTGCGCAAAAATCTCGAATTCCTGATCGAGCGCCTCGCCCGCCTGACTACGTATGACGGCCGCCCGCTCGACCTGACGCTCACGACCAACGGTTCGCTGCTCGCACGCAAGGCGCGCGCGCTGAAGGACGCCGGGCTCACGCGCGTGACGGTCAGCCTCGACGCGCTCGACGATACGTTGTTCAAGCGCATGAACGATGCCGAGTTCGCGAGCGCCGACGTGCTCGACGGCATCTTCGCGGCCCAGGCCGTGGGCCTCGCGCCGGTCAAGGTCAACATGGTCGTGAAGCGCGGCACCAACGACAGCGAAATCCTGCCGATGGCCGAGCGTTTCCGCGGTACCGGCGTGATCCTGCGCTTCATCGAATACATGGACGTCGGTACATCGAACGGCTGGAACATGACCGAGGTGCTGCCATCGGCCGACGTCATCGCACGGATCGCCGAACACTTCCCGCTCGTGCCGCTCGATCCGCACACGGCGGCAGAAACCGCGCAGCGCTGGGGCTATGCGGACGGCGGCGGCGAGATCGGCGTGATTTCGAGCGTCACGCAGGCCTTCTGCGGCGACTGCACGCGCGCGCGGCTGTCGACCGAAGGCAAGCTGTATCTGTGCCTGTTCGCGTCGACCGGCCACGACCTGCGCGCACTCGTGCGCGGCGGTGCGAGCGACGCCGAGATCGCGACCGCGATCGCCCGCATCTGGCAGGCCCGCACCGACCGTTATTCGCAGCTGCGCGGCAGCGCGTCGGCCGACGCCGCGCCCGACGGCGCCGGCAAGCGGGTCGAGATGTCGTATATCGGCGGCTGACGCACGCTGCCCTTCCCGCCCGCTTACCATGCCCGCTTCCGCCTCTCCCTCGATCGCCGGCCTGCTGCTCGCAGGCGGGCGCGCCACACGCATGGACGGCGTCGACAAGGGTCTGCAGTTGCTCGACGGCACGCCGCTCGCGTTGCACGTGCTGCGCCGGCTCTCGCCGCAGGTCGACGAGACGCTGATCAGCGCGAATCGCCATGCCGATCGCTATGCCGAACTCGGTGCGCCATTCGACGCGCGCATCGTCGCGGACGAAACCCCCGATTTCCCCGGCCCGCTCGCGGGCCTGCTCGCCGGCATGCGGGCGGCACGCGCGCCGCTCGTCGCGTGCTCGCCATGCGATACGCCCTATCTGCCGGCCGACCTCGTCGCACGGTTGCAGGCGGCGCTCGACGCGCAGCAGGCCGACATCGCCATGGCGGTGACCGTCGACGCACAACACGTGCGCTCGCCGCAGCCGACGTTCGCGCTGCTGCGCACGTCGCTGGCCGACGATCTCGCCGTCCGGCTCGCCGCCGGCGACCGCAAGGTGCGTGCGTGGTACGCACGCCACAAGACGGTCGAAGTCGAGTTTCACGACGAGCGTGCGTTTTACAATGCCAACTCCTGGCAGGAACTCGCCGCACTGGCCCGCCGCTGACGGCACCCGTGCGGTTCCCGCCCGCCGCACGCGAAACCCGCGCCCAGGCACCCTCCTCGCGCCACCGGCCACGAACCCGATACGCCTTGCGGCGCAGTCCGACTGATGATCACGCAATCCTCGCCCGCCCCCCGATCCGCACCCGATTCCGATGCCCCGCTGTCGCTCGCCGAAGCGCAGGCGCTCGCGTGCCGCTTCGCGATGCCGGTCGACGCGTGTGACACGGTGACGCTGCGCGATGCGCTCGACCGCGTGCTCGCGTCCGACGTGAACGCCCCGTTCGACATTCCCGCGTACGACAACTCGGCGATGGATGGCTATGCGTTCGACGGGAGCACCGGCTCGCACGCATCGCAGCAAGCGGAGGTCGCGCTGACGGTCGCCGGCATCGCGCTCGCGGGCCATCCGTTCGACGGCGCGGTGGCGGCCGGATCATGCGTGCGCATCATGACGGGCGCGCCGATGCCGGCCGGCTGCGACACGGTGATTCCGCAGGAACGCGTGCGCGTCGACGGCGACACGATCCACTTCGCCGCGCACGACATCGCGCGCGGCGCGAACTGCCGCAAGGCCGGCGAGGATCTCGCGCGCGGCGCGTGCGCGCTTGCCGCAGGCCGCATCCTGCGGCCGTCCGATCTCGGCCTGCTCGCGTCGTTCGGTGTCACCGAGGTTTCGGTGCGCCGGCGCGTGCGCGTCGCCGTGTTCTCCACCGGCGACGAACTGCGCGAGCCCGGCGAGCCGCTCGGCCCCGGCGCACTGTACGACAGCAACCGCGGGATGCTGATCGCGATGCTCGAAAGGCTGCATGTCGACGCGGTCGATCTCGGGATCGTCCGTGACGACTCGGCCGCGCTCGAAGCCGCATTGCGCGGCGCGGTCGCCGCGCAGGCCGACGCGGTGATCACGTCAGGCGGCGTATCGGTCGGCGAAGCCGACTTCACGCGCGACGTCATGGCACGGCTCGGCGACGTGACGTTCGCCAGCCTCGCGCTGCGTCCCGGCCGGCCGCTCGCGTGCGGCACGCTCACGCGCGCGGCCGAAGGCGCCGGTCACGCACTGTTCTTCGGGCTGCCCGGCAACCCGGTCGCGTCTGCCGTGACGTTCTACGCGATCGTGCGCCCCGCGCTGCTGACGCTGGCCGGCGCGCAGGCCCAGCCGCCGGCGATGCATACGGCACTCAGCACGCAAGCGCTGAAGAAGCGCCCGGGCCGCACCGACTACCTGCGCGGCATCGCGACGCGCGCCGCCGACGGCCGCTGGCACGTCGCACCGGCCGGCTCGCAGAGTTCCGCGTCGCTGAGCGGCCTCTCGGCCGCCAACTGTTTCATCGTCCTGGGCCACGATACCGCGGCAGTCGACGCGGGCACCCCGGTCGACATCCTGCCGCTCGACGGCCTGATCTGAATTCCACACTATCGGTATATTTCTACGGGGGCAATCCGCACATGAAGAAACAAATTTCATCGATCGCCGCGGGGCAGACCGCAAAAGCGCTGATCCTCGTCTACCTGACGTTCAGCGTGCCGATCGTGTTGCTCGGCATTCTCGTCGCGTACGTCCGCTATGGGATGGTCGAACTGAGCACGATCCTGAGCGCGCTGCTGCTGAACGCCATCCTCGGCTTCGTGCTGCTCTGGATCGCATGCCACGCGTACAACTGGGTCGCATCGCGCTTCGGCGGCATCGAGATCGTGCTGTCCGACCCGCCGGAAGAAGCGTGAGCGGCACACCGCTGATCCGCGCGGCCCAAGCACGCGACGTCGGCGCGATTCTTGCGCTGATGCGCGAGCTGGCCGAGTTCGAGAAGCTCACGCACCTGTTCGTCGCGACCGAGGCCGATCTCGCCGACGCGCTGTTCGGCGAGCAGCCTGCCGCCGAGGCAAGGGTGGCCGAGCACGACGGCGCGATCGTCGCGTATGCGCTGTTCTTCCACAATTATTCGACGTTCCTCGGCCGTCGCGGCCTCTATCTCGAGGACTTGTACGTGCAGCCGTCGCAGCGCGGCACGGGTCTCGGCACCGCGATGCTGCGTCACCTCGCAGCCTTGGCCGTCGAGCGCCGTTGCGGGCGCTTCGAATGGTCGGTCCTCGACTGGAACCAGCCGGCGATCGATTTCTACGAAAAGATGGGCGCAACCGTGCTGCCCGACTGGCGCATCGTTCGCGTCACGGGCGACGCACTGGACACGCTCGCCGGGCATTGACCGCGAGCCGGCCACGCCGGCCATCGCGTCAAAAGAAAACGGGCGCCGCGGCGCCCGTTTTTGCTTTCCGGCCGATGTCGGCCATGTGCGTCATACGTCGTCCGCATCGGCACCGTCGGCCCCTTCCGCACCGAGCAGCCCTGCCGCCGTATCGCCCGGCAGCGCCTCGACCTGCTTCAGCTTGCGGTTCATCACGCGCGTGCGCTGCTCGGCGGCCTCGATCGAGCGCGTGACCGTTTCGAGCTGCGACTTCGTGCGCGCGAGCACGTCGCCGAACTTGCCGAACTCCGTCTTCACCGCCCCGAGCACCTGCCACACCTCGCTCGACCGTTGCTCGATCGCGAGCGTGCGGAAACCCATCTGCAGGCTGTTCAACAGTGCGGTGAGCGTCGTCGGGCCGGCGACCGTCACGCGATAGTCGCGCTGCAGCAGGTCGGTCAGCCCCGGGCGACGCAGGATCTCCGCATAGAGCCCTTCGGTCGGCAGGAACAGCAGCGCGAAATCGGTCGTGTGCGGCGGCGCGACGTACTTCTCGGCGATCGTGCGCGCCTCCAGCCGCACGCGTGCTTCGAGCGCGCGGGCCGCGTCCTCGACCGCCACCGCATCGGCACGCTCCTGCGCGTCGATCAGCCGCTCGTAGTCTTCACGCGGGAATTTCGCGTCGATCGGCAGCCACACGGGCGGCGCGTCGCGCGTGCCGGCTTCGCGCCCCGGCAGCCGGATCGCAAACTCGACGCGCTCGCTGCTCTTCGGCACCGTCGCGACGTTCTTCGCGTACTGCTCGGGCGTCAGCATCTGTTCGAGCAGCGCCTCGAGCTGCACTTCGCCCCAGGTGCCGCGCGTCTTCACGTTGGTCAGCACCTTCTTCAGGTCGCCCACGCCTGCCGCGAGCGTCTGCATCTCGCCGAGCCCGCGATGCACCTGCTCGAGCCGGTCCGACACGAGCTTGAACGATTCGCCGAGTCGCTGCTCGAGCGTCGCATGCAGCTTCTCGTCGACGGTGCGGCGCATCTCCTCGAGCTTCGCCGCGTTGTTCGTCTCGATTTCCTTCAGCCGCTGTTCGAGCGTCGCGCGCACCTCGCCTATCCGGCGGTCGTTCGCTTCGGTCAGTTGCGTGAGCTGCCGGTTCAACGTGTCGCCGAACAGCCTGAGCGCGCCCGTCTGCTCCTCGCGCGCCTGCTGCGCCTGGCGCTGCACGCTTTCGCGCATCGCGTCAAACTGCTGCGCATTGCCGGCGACGAGCTTGCCGAGCTGCTGTGCAAAACCCTCGATCTGGTTGTTCTGCACAGTGGCCACGCTCGTCAGTTGCGCGGCGAGCGTCTGCTGAAGCTGCGCGAAGCTGCCGGCCAGCTCGGTGCGCGAACCGCGCGCGTTCTCGACGATCTCGCCGCGCAATTCGCGTTCGAGCCGCTCGACCGCGCGCGCCTGCGCATGCGCGGCGTCCTCGATCTGGTCGCCCAGTATCGCCGCATCGTCGTGGCGGCCACCGCCACGCATGAGCGCGACGATCGCCACCGCAAGCGCGACGGCCAGCACGACGACCGCCGCAAGCAACAACGTCATCGTCATGCGCGCGGCTTCCCGATCACGTCAGGGTTGATCGGATTCGGCGGCTGCCCCGCGCGCGGCCCCTCGCCCAGCGCGGCGATCAGGTTGTCGGCGGCGAGGTTCGCCATCGCGCGGCGCGTCTTTTCGGTCGCGCTCGCGATATGCGGCGTCAGCACGACGTTCGGCACCTCGAGCAGCGCCGGATGGACCGTCGGCTCGCCTTCGTACACGTCGAGGCCGGCCGCGGCGATCGTCCCGTTGCGCAGCGCGACGGCCAGCGCTGCGTCGTCGACGATCCCGCCGCGCGCGATGTTGGTCAGCGTCGCGGTGGGCTTCATCTTCGCGAGCTCGGCCGCGCCGATCGTGTGATGGTTCTCCTTCGTGTACGGCAGCACGAGCACGACGTGATCGGCGCGGGCGAGCAGCGCGTCCTTCGACACGTATTCGGCATTCAGCTCCGCCTCGATCTCGGGCGCGACCCGCGACCGGTTGTGATAGATCACCTGCATCCCGAAGCCGCGCGCGCGGCGCGCGAGCGCCTGGCCGATGCGCCCCATCCCGATGACGCCGAGCGTCGAGCCGTAGATGTCGTTGCCCAGGAAACCGTCGTACGCCCACTTCTGCCAGTGGCCGGCGCGCAGCCAGTGCTCGGACTCGGCGATCCGGCGGGCCGCGGCCATCATCAGCGCCCAGCCGAAATCGGCGGTCGACTCGTTCAGCACGTCGGGCGTGTTGGTGCCGAGCACGTTCGCTGCGTTGAACGCGGCCATGTCGAAATTGTTGTAGCCGACCGCCATGTTCGCCACGACGCGCAGGCGCGGCGCTGCCGCGAGCTCGGCCGCGCCGACCGGATCGCCGGCCGTCAGCGCGCCGTCCTTGTCGGCCAGACGCGCGGCAAGCGCGTCGGGAGCGAGTGCGTCGCCGTTGTTCCAGTCGACGTCGAAATACTGCTTGAGCCGCTCGATCACGTCCGGAAAGATCGGACGCGCGACCAGGATCTTCTGCATCGCCATCTCCGCATGCCGCGGGCGGATCGCAGCGCGCCGTGCGCCACTGGAACCACCCGCTCTAGGTTGAAAATCGTCAGCTTACGCCGTGAAGAAGATCCACGACGTGAGCAGGAATACCGGTATCAGCACGACCAGCGCCCAGCCGAGATACGCGAAGAAGCTCGGCATCTTCACGCCGCGCGATTCGGCGATCGCCTTCACCATGAAGTTCGGCGCGTTGCCGATATAGCTGTTCGCGCCCATGAACACCGCGCCCGCGGAAATCGCGGCGAGCGTCGACGCGCCGGTCGTCATCAGCGACTGCGCATCGCCGCCCGCGAGGTTGAAGAACACGAGATAGGTCGGCGCATTGTCGAGGAACGACGACAGGATGCCCGTCGCCCAGAAGTACATCGCGTCGATCGGCTTGCCGTCCGGCCCCGTGACGAGATGGACGATCTGCGCGAATGCGCCGTCGGCACCGGCGCGCAGGATCACGATCACCGGCGCGATCGTCACGAAGATCCCCGCGAACAACTTCGCGACTTCCTCGATCGGCGCCCAGTTGAACGCGTTGCCCTCGCGCGCGGAACGCGGCGTCAGCGCGAGCGACGCGAGCGTCACGCCCACGAGCGCGACGTCGCGCACGAGATTCTGCAACGCGACGTGCGTGCCCCACACGTCGAACGCGATGCCCGGCTTCCAGATACCGCTCATCAGCACCAGGCCGATCACGGCCGCGAGCAGGACGAAATTGATCTTGCCGTCGATCGACAATCGCTCGCTGTCGGGCGTCGGGTCGAGCACGGCCGGCTGCTCCTCGCCGCCCTTCCGGTAGAAGTACGTATCGAGCGCGAAGAACAGCGTCAGCAGCACGACGCAGATGAACAGCATCGGCAGTGCGAGGTGCGTGGTCGTCCAGAAGAAGCTCACGCCATTCAGGAAACCGAGGAACAGCGGCGGATCGCCGAGCGGCGACAGCGAGCCGCCCGCGTTCGCGACGAGGAAGATGAAGAAGATCACGACGTGCACGACATGCTTGCGGTTGTCGTTGGCGCGCAGCAGCGGCCGGATCAGCAGCATCGCGGCGCCCGTCGTGCCCATCACGCTTGCGAGCAGCGTGCCGAGCGCGAGGATCGCGGTGTTCAGCTTCGGCGTGCCGTGCAGGTTGCCGTTCACGCAGATACCGCCCGCGACCGTATAAAGCGCGGTGAGCAGCACGATGAACGGAATGTATTCCTCGAGCAGCGCATGCACGAGCGTGCCGAACGCGGTGCCCGCGCCGAATGCGAACGCGAACGGGATCAGGAACACGACCGCCCACCCGGCCGCAATCTTGCCGAAGTGGTGATGCCAGAACACGGGGGCGACGAGCGGGAACAGCGCGATGGACAGCAGGATCCCGGCGAACGGGATGCCCCAGAGAGCGGACAGCGTGGCACCGTCGAGCGTTGCGGCCGATGCAAGCGCGGGGACGGCGCCAAGCGCGATCCCCGACGCCATGCCCGCCCAGGCGGCATGTCGTTTCATGCAGAACTTCCTTGTTCGAGTGGTAGTGGATGCAGCGGGCGCGTCATGCGCCCCGGACGACGATCACGTGAACGCGGTACGGGCCGTGCGCGCCCAGTACGATGGTCTGCTCGATATCGCCCGTGCGCGACGGGCCCGATACGAAGTTGACCGCGCGCGGTAATTCGCCGCGCTCCGAGCGCATCAGCGCAAAGGCGTCTTCATGACCGGCGACGATCCGCGACGCGGGAACGATCGCGATGTGCGTTTCCGGCAGCAGGCCGGCCGACGCATAGGTGTCGGGGCCGGACAGCAGCACCAGCGAGCCCGTTTCGGCAGTCGCGCAAAAGCAGCCGGTGAGGCCAACCAGATCGCCGTCGCGCGGCTTGCGGCATTCGACCGACAGGCCCGCACCCGCCCAGTCGAAATCGGCCAGCGTGCGCCACGCGATAGCCTGCGTCGGCAAGCCGTGAGCGGAAAGGTAACGAGCCGCGGCGGCCGGTACGTCGGCAAGCGTCGCGACTTCGTCGATCGTCGTCGACAGGCGTACCGCTTCGTCGACGAATGCAGCGACGAGATCGGCCGGCGCCGGCGGACGCGGGCCCTCCGGATGACGGGCGAGATAGTCGGCAACGCCGTCGCGCTCGGCCGCATCGGGTTCGGCCGCACGCCCCTGCGCCGCGCGAATGCGCGCGAGGATCTGGCGACGGGCAGCGGAAGTGTCCATGAACGGTCCTCGTGACGTTGGCGGGCGATACCGTCGGATTATACCGGCCGCCCCCGCCGCCACGCAGCTTTGGCCGTTCGGCCGACGCTTACTTCGACGCGTCTTCCTCGACCGGCTGCGCGATGCCGAACACCTGGCGCAGGTACGCGAGATACGCCTTGTCGTCGCACATGCTCTTGCCCGGCGAATCCGACAGCTTCGCGACCGGCTGGCCGTTGCAGCGGACCATCTTGATCACGATCTGCAGCGGCACGTAGCCGAGATCGTTGGTGAGGTTCGTGCCGACGCCGAACGCAAGCTTGCAGCGGCCGCGGAACCGTTCGTACAACTGCATGACCCTCGGGATGTCGAGTGCGTCCGAGAACACGAGCACCTTGGTCCGCGGGTCGCAACGGTTCGTCTCGTAATGACGCAGCATCCGCTCGCCCCATTCGAACGGATCGCCCGAATCGTGGCGCGCGCCGTCGAACAGCTTGCAGAAGTACATGTCGAAGTCGTTCAGGAATGCATCCATCCCGTAGACGTCCGACAGCGCGATCCCGAGGTCGCCGCGGTATTCCTTCGCCCACATCTCGAAGCCGTAGATCTGCGAATCGCGCAGCCGCGGGCCGAGCGCCTGGCAGGCCTGCAGGTACTCGTGCGCCATCGTGCCGAGCGGCGTGATGCCGTGCTTCATCGCATACAGCACGTTGCTGGTGCCCGCGAACTGCGGGCCGAGGCCGTCGCGCAGCGTGAGCGCGACTTCCTCGTGCCAGACCTTCGAGAAGCGCCGGCGCGTGCCGTAGTCGGCGATCTTGCAGTCGGCGAATTCGGGCTTCGCACCGAGCAGCTTGATCTTCTCGCGCAGCCGCTCGCGGCCTTCGCGATAGTCGGGCTCGCGCTGGGTATTGCGGAAATACACTTCGTTGACGATCGCGAGCACCGGGATCTCGAACAGGATCGTGTGCAGCCACGGCCCCTCGATTACGACGTCGATCTCGCCATTGCCCTTCGGCGACGGCGTGATCGAGATGTACTTCTCGTTCAGGTGGAACAGCGCGAGGAAGTCGACGAAATCGCTCTTGATGAAGCGCATCCGCCGCAGGTAGTCGAGTTCGACGTCGGAAAAGCGCAGCGAACAAAGGCCGCGCACCTCGTCGCGAATCTCATCGATGTACGGCACGAGATCGACGCCCGGCGTGCGGCACCGGAAACGGTATTCGACGTTTGCAGCGGGGAAGTGATGCAGGACGACCTGCATCATCGTGAACTTGTAGAGATCCGTGTCGAGCAGCGAAGTGATGATCATGATGACGGCAGCGCCAATATCGTGACCGGCGCCGGCGCACCGCGCGCCGCCCGGTCTGTGGGTCATGTTACCCGAATGCGGGCCGGACCATCGTGAAACCGCCTGCCGCCCCGCTCCGGTCGCACCGCCCGTTCCGGCGTACGCGCGACACGCACTGCCGCTGGTGTGCCCCTTCAGCGCCCCCTGGGCGGCCCCCATAAACTAATCACGAAACGATATAAGCCGGATAGCCGACCACGCCATGCGGGTTTTGCGCTTCAGTTACAATGCCGGTTTTGGCGCAACCGCCACCCCATATATACCGCCAAGCAGGAGCGTTTTAATGACTCACGTTGTGACCGAAGGCTGCATCAAGTGCAAATACACGGACTGCGTGGATGTGTGCCCGGTGGATTGCTTCCGTGAAGGTCCCAACTTTCTCGCCATCGATCCGGACGAGTGCATCGACTGCGCCGTGTGCGTCGCCGAGTGCCCGACCAATGCGATCTATGCCGAAGAAGACGTTCCGGGCGACCAGCAGCAGTTCACCGCGCTGAACGCCGAGCTGGCGAAGGACTGGCCGTCGATCACGAAGACGAAGCCGGCACCGGCCGACGCGGACGAGTGGAAGGACGTGCAGGACAAGCTGCACCTGCTCGAGCGCTGATCGCGCAGCGGCCGCAGAAATTTTTTTGTGCGCCGCGGCTCAAAAGTGTTGACGACCTGATCAACGCTCCATATAATCTCGTTTCTCTGCTGTTGTTGTTTGTTCCCCGATAGCTCAGTCGGTAGAGCGCCGGACTGTTAATCCGTAGGTCCCTGGTTCGAGCCCAGGTCGGGGAGCCAAAAACGCAAAGGCCCGTTGAAAGTGGACGGGCTTTTTGCTGGTAGACAAACAAGCATGCAGATGTACCGATTTATTCCCCGATAGCTCAGTCGGTAGAGCGCCGGACTGTTAATCCGTAGGTCCCTGGTTCGAGCCCAGGTCGGGGAGCCAAATAGCGAAAGGCCCGTCATTCGACGGGCCTTTTGTTTTTCCGGCCCACCATTCCGCTTTCATCGCCCGGTCGCGCGCATGCTAGAGTCTCTGTCCCGCATTCGCATCCGGTTCCGTCGATGAAGCACCGCCTCCTCCGCTCAGCCCCCTTCGCCCTCCTGCTTTCCGCATTCGCCGCGGCACCGCTCGCGCACGCGGAGGAAGTCGGCAGCGTCAACACCCATTTCCGTGTCACGGGCTCCGATCGCGTGGTCGTCGAGGCGTATGACGATCCGATCGTGAACGGCGTGACCTGCTACGTGTCGCGCGCCCGCACCGGTGGAATCAAGGGCACGCTCGGCGTCGCCGAGGATCCGAGCGAAGCGTCGATCGCATGCCGGCAGGTCGGCCCGATCAGCTTCAAGGAGCCGCTCAAGCAGCAGACCGACGTGTTCAGCGAGCGCATGTCGTTCATCTTCAAGACCCTGCACGTCGTGCGCGTGGTCGACGCCAAGCGCAATACGATCGTCTACCTGACCTACAGCGACCGCATCGTCAGCGGCAGCCCGAAGAACGCCGTCACCGCGGTACCGATGCCGGCCGGCACGACGATTCCGGTCAAGTAAAGCCCGCGCCTGCCGGGCGCGCGAGCGATACACTGTCGATTCGACCGCTTCCGCGCCCGATCATGTCCGCCACCCGCCTTCCCGACTCCGCACGCTACTGGCGCACGCCGCTGCTGCCGGACGCGGATCTCCTCACGGCCACCTATCGCGATCACACGTTCGCACCCCACTGGCACGACGCGTACACGATCCCCGTGATTCTCGAAGGTGCGGAACGCTACACGTATCGCGGCAGCGGCTATGTCGCCGAAACCGGCTCCGTGCCCGTCATCAATCCCGGCGAGGTGCATACGGGGTCACGCGCGGCCGATGAAGGCTGGTGCTATCGCGTCAGCTACATGCCGGTCGAATTCATTCGCGAACTCACCTGTTCGATCGCCGGCCGCCCGCAGGATGCCCCATGGTTTGCGCCCGACGTGATTCGCGACGCCGATCTTGCGGCCCGGCTCACGCTGGCGCACCGGATGATGGAGGCCGGCAGCGAGCGCGCATTGCCCTTGCAGACGCACCGGCAGCCGGCTCATGATCCGGCGAGCGGCGCACCGCGCATCTACGATCCGCTCGCCGCCGAAACGGCGATGCTCGACGCGTTGTCGACGCTGATCGTGCGCCATGCCGACGCACTGCCGCGACCGGCGCCGCTCGCAGCGGACGAACCGCGCGTCGACGCGATGCGCGAGCGTCTCGCCGCCGACCTCGTGTGCACGGTGACGCTCGACGAAGTCGCGCAGGCAGTCGGCCTGTCACCGTTCCACGCGGCGCGCCTGTTCACCCGCACGACCGGCATGCCGCCGCATGCGTGGCGCAACCAGTTGCGCTTGCAGCGCGCGCTCGCGCCGCTGCGCGCGGGCGTGCCCGTCGCCGACGTCGCGGCGGCCAGCGGCTTCGTCGACCAAAGCCACTTCACACGGCATTTCAAACGCATGTTCGGCGTGCCGCCCGGGCGCTGGCAGGCGAGCTGACGCGCAGCGTCCGACCCGCCATCGCGAGCCGGCATCGCCCCATCCGGCGAGCGCAAGAACATACAAGCCGGCACACCCCCTGCCCGCTATCCTCCAGCTCATGGAGGAGCATCCTTTGAATCCGATACCCGCATCGCCTGCCCGCCGTCCATTGAACGAATGGCTCGACGGTGCGCGCGACACGATCCCGATGATGATCGGCGCCGCCCCGTTCGGCGTGATTTTCGGCACGCTCGTGGGCGGCGGCCCGCTCGCCGCATGGCATGGCGCGCTGATGTCGCTCGCCGTGTTCGCGGGCTCCGCGCAGTTCATTGCGCTCGGCCTGATCGCGGGCAGCGCGAGCTTCGTCGTCGTGCTCGCGACCACGCTGATCGTGAACCTGCGTCATCTGCTGTACAGCGCGACGCTCGCGCCCTATGTCGCACACCTGCCGCTGCGCTGGCGTGCGACGCTCGGCGCACTGATGACCGACGAGGTGTTCGCGGTCGCCTATGCGCACTACCGGCATTTCCCGCCGGGCGCGATCGGCCCCCACTACTTCTTCGGCTCGGGGCTCGCGATGTACCTGAACTGGCAGGTCTGGACGCTCGCGGGCATCGGCTTCGGCGCGGCATTCCCGGGCCTGCAGTCGCTTGGCCTCGATTTCGCGATGGCGGCGACCTTCATCGCGATCGTCGTCCCGCAACTCGGCACGCTGCGCTATTTCGCGGCAGCCGTGACGGCCGGCACGCTCGCGTACTTCTGGCAGGGCTGGCCGTACAAGCTCGGGCTGCTCGGCGCGGTCGCGGCCGGCGTCGCGATCGGTGTCGCGCTCACGTTGCTGCACGAACGCACGCGCGCCGGCTCGCGCACGGAGACCGCATCGTGAGCTACGCGCTGCTGATTCTCGGGATGGCCGTCATCACGTACGCGATCCGCTCGACGCTGTTCCTGTTCGGCGAACGGCTGACCTTCCCGCCGCTCGTGCGGACCGCGCTCGGCTTCGTGCCCGTCACCGTGCTGACCGCGATCATCGTGCCGATGGCCGTCTCGCCGCACGGCGGCGCGGCCGAGCTGACCTGGCGCAATCCACAGCTCGTCGGCGCGCTCGCCGCCGTGCTCGTGTCGGCCGCCACCCGCCGCCCGCTCGTGACGATCGCGGCAGGGCTCGCGGTGTTCTTTTTCTGGCAAGGGGTCGTGCTGCCCCACTGGCTGCCCGCCTGAGCAAACGCTCGGTCACGCGCGCTCAAGTTTCCGCCCGGCACGCCGATAAAGGGAATGAATACCCGCCACCGGCCTCGGCGCGCACGGTCAGTCGACGCTGCGCCCGTCCCGGTGCGCCGTGCCGGCCGCCGGCTTGCACGGGCCGCCATCGAGACGATTCATGGGCCAGATCACCCTTTCCCTCAAGGACGACACGCTCGAGTCCCTGCGCAAGGACTACGACGCGTTCGTCCGCGTGTCGCTGAAACTCGACCCGCAGTTCGCGACGCCGTCGTTCGAGGATTTCCTGCGCGCCAAGCTGCTCGACAACATGGTGCCGCTGACCGAACACGCGGTGCAGCGGATGCTGCAGGGCGGTCAGTACGCGTGGGCAAAACGCACGCTCGACAAGGAATTTCCGGACGTCGTCGCGATCCTGATGCGACAAGCCGGCGAATTCGGCTTCGGCTTCGCGTCGCGCTCCGAATGGACCCCCGACGAACTCGCGAAGGCTTGCCGCGACTGGGCGAAAGCGATCGTCGCCGAAGCGCAGGGCGACCCGTCGCTGATCGATCCGCTCGCCTCGCAGATCAAGGGGGCGGCGCAAGACATCCAGACGCTCGAGGAGCTGATGCAGACGCCTGCGTGGCGGCTCGCGGAATCGCTGCGACAACGGGTCTACGAGGCCAAGCTCGCGTGCGAGATGAGCGTCGGCAGCACCGCGCGCGACAAGCTCGGCGAACTACGCGGGCTGCTGCGGCTCGGGCTCGCGCACGGCTCGTTCCAGAAGCAGGAAGCGCAGCAGATCATGGAGTACCTGCGGCTGCTGAAGCCGGAGATCTTCGTCGAGGAACCGTACGACGTCTTCGCCCGGCTCGCCGCGTGGCTGCGCAGCGTATTCACCCCGACGGCCGCACGGCCGGCGCAGGGTCAGCAGGGCCAGGGGCAAAGCCAACGGCGGCCGTAACGGCGCGCCCGATCGCATCGACAGATGAAAGCGGCCCGGTTCGCGCCACGCGAACCGGGCCGTCGGATGGCCACCGTCGCGACGCGCCGTCGAGGACGAGCGTCGCGCGGCGCCGGCCACCGCTTACTGCGTGGCGCCCTGGGCCGATGCACCGCCTTCCGCGCCGACCGACGCACCGCCTTCGGTCGCTTCGCCAGCCTTCGCCTTGGCCGAACCGACATGGCTCTTGGCCGACTTCGCGGCATGCTTCGTGTGCTTCTTGGCCGAGTGGACGGCCGACGACGCCGACTCCTTCGCGCCATCGGCTGCCGCGCCGACTGCATCGGTTGCGCCGCCTGCCGCATTGCCCGACGCGTTCGCGCCCGCGCCGCCCTGCATGCCGGCACCGGCACCGGCACCTGCCGCCGGCGTCTGCGCCTGTACGCCGGCACCGGCTGCACCCTGCACCGCCGTGCCCGTCTGGGCAAATGCGGCCGAAGTGGCGAACGCCGTCAACGCGGCACCGATCAGCATCGTACGAATCTTGGACATGGCAATTCTCCTCAGGAAGTTGTGAGCCCGAACCGCAGCGATGCGGTCCGTTGCGTCCCCCGCCGCAACACGCAGCAGGTACGACAGAAGACCCTCGGCCCGCGCGGCCGGTTCTCGAATCTCTCAGACTGTTACCCACCGTTTCATTTGCTGACGAATGGCTCACACTCCCTAACAACTGCGGGCGGCGGCCGACCGCGCTCGCGCGCCGGCCCGTGGTGCCGTATGATGCGAGGCGATTCCTCCCGCGCTTTGCGCACCTTCTTCGTCATGCCCAATCTGGATTTCACGCTGACCGGCGAATACGTCGAGCTGCACAACCTTCTCAAGATCACCGGCCTCGCGGACAGCGGCGGCACCGCGAAGCTGATCGTCGCGTCCGGCGCGGTGAAAGTCGACGGCGCGGTCGAGCTGCGCAAGACCTGCAAGATCCGCGCGGGCCAGGTCGTCCTGCTCGGCGACACGCGCATTGCCGTGCGCGAAGCCTAGGGCCGACGGTTCCCCCTGCCTGCGACATGGCCATCGGCGCGCGCGTTCGACACCGTTCGAATAAAGCCGTAAGCTAACCGTCTCTCAAAATAAATACATATAGCGCGGGCCCGCACCCGCGCGAGCGCCCATTCCATGTCGCATTCCGGTCTTACGCGGACGGCCGCCGCGCCGCCGTCCCTGTCCAGTCATGCCGCCGATACCGCGCGCCTCGCCGCGCCGCTCGCGATCGCGCAGCTCTCGCAGATGGCGATGAGCGTCACCGACACGGTGCTGCTCGGCTCGCTCGGCCCCGATTCGCTCGCGGCGGGCGGGCTCGGCGCGAACTTCTTCTTCGTCATCGTGACGGTGCTGCAAGGCGTGCTGTCGTCGGTCAGCGTCAGCGTCGCGCATGCGCGCGGCGCCAAGGCCGACGAGCGCGTCCCGCACATCTACTGGACCGGCTTCGCGCTGTCCGTGCTGCTCGCGATTCCGGCCATCATCGCGCTGTCGCTGTCCGAACCGATCCTGCTGATGTTCCACGAGCCGCCGCTGCTCGCGCATCACGTCGGCGAATACACCGGTATCCTGCGTTTCGCCGCGCTCGGCAGCCTGATCGGCGTCGGGCTGATGCGCGCGTTCCTGCCGGCAATCGGCGCGGCGCGCCGGCTGCTGTGGGTGTCGATCGGCGGTGTCGGCGTGAACGGCGTGCTGAACTACGGGCTGATCCACGGCGCGTTCGGGCTGCCGCGCCTCGGCTTCCTCGGTTCGGCCGTCGCAACGACGATCACGATCTGGCTCACCGCATTCGCCCTGATCTGGCTGCTCCACGGCCGGCAGCGCTTCCGCCATTTCGTCACGGCCGCACGCCCGAAGCTGCCGATGATGGGCGAACTGATCGGCATCGGCTGGCCCGTCGCGATCACATACGGAGTCGAGTCGACGCTGTTCCTCGCCACCGGCCTGACGGTCGGCGTGCTCGGCGCGACGTCGCTGGCCGCCCACCAGATCGCGCTGAACGTCGCGTCGGTGGCGTTCATGGTGCCACTCGCGATCGGCCAGGCCGCCAACGTCCGGGTCGGTTACTGGGTCGGCGCAGGGGCACCCGTCGCCGCGCGGCATGCCGGCTTCGTCGCACTCGGCCTCGGTGTCGCGTTCATGACGCTGTCGGGCATCGTGCTGATCGTCGCGCCGCATGCGATCGTCGGCCTGTACCTGAACCTCGATGATCCGGCCAACGCGGCCACCGTGTCGCTCGCCGCGTCGCTGCTCGGCATCGCCGCGGTGTTCCAGATCGTCGACGGCGCGCAGACCGTCGGGTCGGGTGCGCTGCGCGGCCTGAAGGACACGCGCATCCCGATGCTCGCGGCGACCCTCGGCTACTGGGGCATCGGCTTTCCGACCGGCTACTGGTTCGCGTTCCACGTGGGCCTCGGCGCCCGCGGCCTCTGGTGGGGCCTCGCGGCCGGCCTCGCCAGCGTGGCCGTGCTGATGGCGTGGCGCTTCCATCTGAAGAGCGCGTCGCTCGTGACGTCGTCGCACTGAGCGCGACAAGACGCGAATTCCGGGCCGGCGCTATGCTAGTCGGCTGAAGACCTCGAGACGCCGCGCAAGCGGCGCGACTGCCTCACGATACGTCTGATTGCGTCTGATGCCGCGCGACCACGCGCGGCCTTTCCCCTTTTCTGGAGGAGTGGATCATGAACGAAGCAGTTCGGATGGAACGCGATACGTTCGGCGAGATCGCCGTGCCGGCCGACCGGCTCTGGGGCGCACAGACCGAGCGCTCGCTGCAGAATTTCCGGATCTCGACCGAGAAGCAGTCGCCCGAGCTGATCCACGCGCTCGCGATCGTCAAGCGCGCGGCGGCGGCCGTGAACCAGTCGCTCGGCGTGCTGGCTGACGACAAGGCGCGCGCGATCATCGACGCGGCCGACGAGATCATCGCCGGCAAGCATCCGCGCGAATTCCCGCTCGCCGTGTGGCAGACGGGCTCCGGCACGCAGACCAACATGAACCTCAACGAGGTGATCGCGAATCGCGCGAGCGAACTGATGGGCGGCGAGCGCGGCGAAGCGCGCAAGGTTCATCCGAACGACGACGTGAACCGCGGCCAGTCGTCGAACGACGTCTTCCCCACCGCGATGCACGTCGCGGCCGCGTACGCGATCGTCAACCACCTGCTGCCGGCGCTGCGCACGCTGCGCACGACGCTCGATGCGAAGTCGAAGGCGTTCGCCGACATCGTGAAGATCGGCCGCACGCACTTGCAGGACGCCACGCCGCTCACGCTTGGCCAGGAGTTTTCCGGCTACGTTGCGCAGCTCGACCAGGGCATCCGTCACGTCGAATCGGCGCTGCCGCACCTGTACGAACTCGCGCTCGGCGGCACCGCGGTCGGCACGGGGCTGAACGCGCATCCGGAGTTCGCGGTGCGCGTCGCCGATGAAATCGGCCGGCTCGCGAAGCTGCCGTTCGTGACGGCGCCGAGCAAGTTCGAGGTGATGGCGGCGGCCGACGCGCTGGTGTTCGCACACGGCGCGCTGAAGACGGTCGCGGCCGGCCTGATGAAGATCGCGAACGATGTCCGCTGGCTCGCGAGCGGGCCGCGCTGCGGGCTCGGCGAGCTGTCGATTCCGGAAAACGAGCCGGGCAGCTCGATCATGCCGGGCAAGGTGAACCCGACGCAGTCCGAAGCCGTGACGATGCTGTGCTGCCAGGTGTTCGGCAACGACGTAGCAGTCAACGTCGGCGGCGCGAGCGGTAACTTCGAGCTGAACGTGTTTCGGCCGATGATCGCGCACAACGTGCTGCAGTCGGTGCGGCTGCTCGCCGACGGCGCGCAGAGCTTCAACGACCACTGCGCAGTGGGCATCGAGCCGAACCGCTCGCGGATCGACCTGCTGCTGAACGAATCGCTGATGCTCGTGACGGCGCTCAATCCGCACATCGGCTACGACAAGTCGGCGCAGATCGCGAAAAAGGCGCACAAGGAAGGCACGACGCTGAAGGCGGCCGCGCTCGCGCTCGGCTACCTGACCGAGGCGGAATTCGATGCGTGGGTACGTCCCGAGCAGATGATCGGGTCGCAGTAACGGCAAGAAGAAGCAGGACGACGGGCGCGGCGCGATGCGCGGCGCCCGCAGCGGTCAGACCGCGCCCTTCGCGACCTCTTCCGGTTTCATCTCGACGATCTTGTCGAGCGCGGCCCGCACGTCGGCCGCATATTTCGCGAGCACCTTCTGCTCGTCGGTCTCGGGCACGAACGGCGGCACCGGCACCGGGTTGCCGTTCTCGTCGACCGCGACGAACACGACGAGGCAATCGGTCGTCTGGCGCAGCATGCCGCCCTTCGGATCGCCGGCATGCACGGACACATGGATGTGCATGCTGGTGCGGCCCGTCGCGACGACGCGCGCCTTCAGCTCGACCAGATTGCCGACCATGATCGGACGCTGGAAACGGATGTTGCCGACGCTGACCGTCACGCAATAGCGGCTCGACCAGACGGCCGCGCACGCATACGCGACCTCGTCGATCCACTTCATCAGCGCGCCGCCATGCACCTTGCCGCCGAAGTTCACGGACGACGGCTCGGCGAGGAAGCGGAATACGGTTTCGGTGCGGTCGAGGGCGGCCGGTACGGGGGACGGTTGGGACATCTTGTTGGCTCCAGGCGGCAGGGGCGCTGTAAACGGGCCATTATACGTTGCGCTGCGGCAACGCGTCGCGGGGCGCCCCGTGTGGCGCGGCTGCCGGGGATTGGCCCGGCGCGCGCACGGCCGGCACCGGTCAGCGGCGCACCGTGATGCCCTGATCGATCGTTCCGTACATCTCGATGCTGCCGC
The DNA here is from genome assembly GCF_011753045.1 of Burkholderia sp. Ap-955. Taxonomy (NCBI): domain Bacteria; kingdom Pseudomonadati; phylum Pseudomonadota; class Betaproteobacteria; order Burkholderiales; family Burkholderiaceae; genus Burkholderia; species Burkholderia sp. Ap-955. The sequence goes on along the minus strand of NZ_VWWH01000017.1, from coordinate 88,781 downwards.
CGCGCTCGCCGGACGCGCCCGCACCGCCCTGCGCACAGGCCGCGCAGACGAGCGCGGCCGCCAGCAAACAGAAAATCGTCTTCATCGTTGCATCGTGTCACGTGCGGCCGCCCGCTGCAGCCGCTTTCGGCCATCATTCTACGCGCGCCCTGCAAGCGGCCGCAGCCCGGTTCCGCCGCGTCGACGACGCCCGCGCCCGTGCATCCGATATTTCAGCCCAAAGCGAAACATCGAATGCGCGCGCCCGCTACACTGAAGATCATCCCGCCTGACGAGACACGACGATGACCGACCAAGACGACCACCACTTTCCGGGCCTGAGCCGCATCGGCTCGCTGATCGCCGACCCGGGGCGCGCCGCGATGCTGTGGGTGCTGATGGACGGCAGCGCAAGACCGGCAGGCGAGCTGACGATGATCGCGGGGCTGTCGCCGTCCGCTGCAAGCGCCCACCTCGCGCGCTTGACCGAGGGCGGCCTGCTCGCGCTCGACGTGCGCGGCCGGCACCGCTACTACCGGATCGCATCGGCCGACATCGCCGCCTCGCTCGAGGCGCTCGCGAACGTCGCGCGTGCAGCCGCGCCGCATCGCCCGGTTCCGGCGCCGTCCCGCACGGTCCCGGCCGAATTGCGCTATGCACGCACCTGCTACGACCACATGGCCGGCGAACTCGCGGTGCGCATCTTCGACGGGCTCACCGCCCGCGGCTGGCTGCTTGCCGACGGCGATGCGATCGAAACCACCGAACTCGGCACCCAGGCGCTCGCGCAATGGGGCATCGACGTCGCGCAGCAACGCACGCGCCGGCGCCGCTTCGCATGCGGCTGCCTCGACTGGAGCGAACGGCGCTCGCATCTCGGCGGCGCACTCGGTGCGGCGCTGCTCGAGAGCTTCTGCGCGCACGGCTGGATCGAGCGCGCCGCACGGCCGCGTGTGCTGCGCGTCACGGTGCCCGGACAGCAGGTTTTCGACGGGTGGCTTACGTCCGCTTGACGCCTGGATTGCGTCTGCACGACAACGGCGCGCGATCGACAGGTTTTGTTACATCGCGTGCCATTCGACTTACAAAACACCGAGCATTGAAACAGGCCGAGCGGATATTGTGAACTCAACGGCACGAATCGACGCGCCGCGATAATGACGAAGACGCTCACCATGGCCACCCTGTTCACGCTCAAGCGAACCGCCCGCTGCACGCTGGTCGCGTTCATCGCGCTTGCGGCACTGCCCCCCGCATTCGCGCAATCGGCCGGCGCCCCGCCCTATGCGGCGGCGGCACGGCAACCGGGCGGCGATCCGCCCGGTCGTGTCGCGCGGCTCAATTACCTGTCGGGCGCCGTGACGACCGAACCGGCCGGCACCGATACGTGGTCGTATGCCGCCGTGAACCGGCCGCTGACGACCGGCGACCAGCTCTGGAACGATGCCGGTGCGCGCTCGGAACTGCACATTGGCTCGACCGCGGTGCGGCTCGGTGAATCGACGAGTGTGTCGGTGCTGAACCTCGACGACACGACGACCCAGCTGAAAGTGGGGCTCGGCACCGTATCGACGCACGTACGCGACCTGCCGGCCGGCGGATCATACGAAATCGACACGCCCAACCTCGCGCTCGGCATCACGGGCCCCGGCGACTATCGCGTCGACGTCGCGCCGAACGGCGCGAGCACGACGGTCACGGTGCGCAGCGGCAGTGCGACCGTCTACGGCAGCAATGGCCAGTACCCGCTGTCGCCCGGGCAGCAGGTCGTGTTCACGGGCACCGACCTGCAGGTCGCACAGCAATCCGCCGCCCCGGGCCCCGATCCGCTCGACCAGTGGGCCGCCAGCCGCGACGCGGCCGAGGAGCGCTCGGTGTCGGCTCGCTATGTGTCCCGCGACATGCCCGGCTACCAGGATCTCGACGCGAACGGCACATGGCGCGAAACGCCGAATTACGGCCAGGTATGGGTGCCGAACGACACGCCGGCCGACTGGGCGCCGTATCACGACGGCCACTGGATCTGGCAGGCACCGTGGGGCTGGACGTGGGTCGACGACGCGCCCTGGGGTTTCGCGCCGTATCACTACGGCCGCTGGGCATACGTGGACGATAGCTGGGCCTGGGTACCGGGCCCGCTGGTCGTCAGCCAGCCGCCGGTCTATGCGCCGGCACTGGTCGCGTTCGTGGGCGGGGGCGGCGGCCCCGACTGGAGCGTCGCGCTCACGGTGGGCGGCGTCGCCGCGGCCGGCTGCGCGTGGTTCGCGCTCGGCCCGGGCGAACCATGGCATCCGGGCTGGGGCGGCTGGAGCCCGCACTACTACGACCGTGTGAACCGCAACATCGTGGTGAACAACGTCAACGTGAACAAGACCGTGAACGTGACGAACATCACCAATATCACCAACATCAACAAGACGTACGTGAACTTCCGCGCGCCGCACGCGATCACGGCCGTACCGGCCTCCGCGTTCGTGCACGGCCAGCCGGTCGCGCACTTCTCGCAGCACGTCGATCCGCAACAATGGCGCAACGCGCACGTCACGCCGGGGACACCGGGCATTGCGCCGGTGCGCCAGAGCTTCACGGGCGGGCTGCGCAATGCGAGCTACCGTCCGCCTGCAGCGATTGCCCAGCATCCGTACGTCGCGACGCGCAATCCCGCCGTGCCGGCCGCGTATCTCGACCACGCGGCAGCCCATCTCGCGCAGCAAGGCGCGCGCGTACCGGGTGCCGGCGCACCTGTCGTGAAGACGAACGTGCCGGCCGACTATACGGCTCGCCCGGTCCGCGTTCCGGGCAAGCCGGACGGCGGCGCATGGGCGATGCACAACGTGCAGCTCGTGAATCCGCACGGCCCCGTCGTGCAACCGGCTCGCGCGCCTCGCGAAGGCCAGCCGGCCGCCGTGCAGGCCGGGCGGCCGGGCACACCGATACCGGGCATGCCGATACCGGGCACGCCGAATGTCGCGCGGCCGGCGAACGGCGAAACCCCCAACGCACCGCGTTTCGCCAACGGCGGCATGCCGCAGGCGCCCGGCAACCCGGTGCCGCATCAGGCATTCGGGTCCGGCAACGGCGTCCCGCATCCGCCGGTCGCGAACAACGGTCCGGCTGGCATCGGCAATGCACATGCGGCCGAGACGCCGTCACCCGCGTGGATGCAGCCGCACACACCGATGGAACGTCAACGCCCTGCTCCGCCGACCGCGCTCCACGCGGCGGGACAGAATGCGCTGCCGCCCGTGCGCAGCGCGGCGGTGCCGCATCCGGAAGGCGTGCCGACGCCGCAGGGCACGCAGCCCGACAGCCGGAACGAAGCGCCTCGCGCCCTGCCGCAACCGCGGCTCGACAGCACGGCGCAGATTCCGCAGCCGCGTCCGCGCCCCGATTTCCAGTCGCCGGCCCAGCATGGGCAATCGCAACCGGAACGGGCGGCAGCTGCGCCGCAACCGCACCCCGAATTCGCACAACCGGCGCCGCACCGCGAAGTCGCGCCGCCCCGTGTGAACGAGTACCGTCCGCCGGCCCCCGCCGTGCATGACATGCCGCGCCCGCAACCGCAGGCGCCGCGCATGGAGCCGCGGCCACAGCCCGCGCCGCGTATGGAGCCGCGACCGCAGCCGGCGCCACGCATGGAACCGCGCCCGTCGATGCCCGCACCGCGCATGGAACCGCGGCCGCAACCGGCACCGCACGTCGAGGCGCCCCACCCGAGCAACCCGCCGCCGCAAGGCGGTCACGAAGAGCGGCATCGCCAGTAAGCGCCGCAAACGTGAAACAAAAAGGCCCGACCGGGATCAGCCGGTCGGGCCTTTTTTCTACGGGCGCGGCTCGATGCATCCGCGCGGCCCGGCTTGCTCGATCAGACCGCCATCGGCGCGGTCAGCGGCTCATGGTGGCGGTAGCCGACGAGCGAGAAATCGGACGGCTCGATCTGTTCCAGCCACTCGGGCGCGTAGACGCCCGTCTTCGCGTATTCCGGCACGCGCTCGGCAATCTCGAGCCGCGGGCTCTCGTAAGGCTCGCGCGTGAGCTGGCGCTGCAGCATGTCGAGCTGGTTCTCGTAGATGTGCGCGTCGCCGATGAAGTACGTGAACCAGCGCGGCGTGTAGCCCGTCAGCCGGCCAACGAGTTCCAGCAGTGCGGCCCCTTCCGTCAGGTTGAACGGCGTGCCGAGGCCGACGTCGTTGCTGCGGATGTACAGGCACAGCGAGATTTCGCGCTTCGTCGCATTCGGCAGGAACTGGTACAGCAGGTGGCACGCGGGCAGCGCGATCTGGTCGAGCACGGCCGGATTCCACGCGTGAAACAGGATGCGACGGTCGGACGGATTCTCCATGATCGTGTCCAGGCACTGGCGCAACTGGTCGATCGCCTTGTACAGCAGCACCTTCGGCGCGCCGTCTTCGTCGAAACGCGTGACGATCCGGAAGCCGCGGCGCGTCGCATCGGCGATCTGCGCGTCGGCGCCCGCGTCGAGCACCTTGTAGCCCGGCCACTGGCGCCATTGCACGCCGTACACGTCGCCGAGATCGTCGACGCCCTGGCGATACGGGTTCGCGAGCCATTGCGCGTTCTCGTTCGCGTTCGCATCCCACACCTTGCAGCCGAGCGCGCGGAAATCGGCCGCGCTGCGCGTCGCGCGCAGGAAGCCGACCAGTTCGCCGATCGCCGACTTGAATGCCAGCTTCTTGGTCGTCACGGCCGGGAAGCCTTGCTGCAGGTCGAAGCGCAGCATCGCGCCCGGCATGCTGATGGTGCGGATCCCCGTGCGGTTCTCCTGCCAGGTGCCGGTATCGAGAATGGTACGAACGAGATCGAGATACTGTTTCATGCGGGTTCCTTCGGCCGCGAGGGCGGCCGTACCCGCCAATTTTAGCAAGCGTGGCGAGGAAGCTCCGGCGACGGCGCCGAAAACCCTGCCAGCGTGTCGCCGCGATCGCGCATGCCGTGTGCGCACATCAGCCGGTAGAGCGTGACGCGCGACACGCCGAGTTCGCGCGCGGCATCCGCGAAACGGCCGCGATGGCGCAACAGCGCCTGCTCGATCGCCTGCCGTTCGGCCGCCTCGCGCGCCTCCAGCAGCGATACGGGCGCGAGCGTCGCGAAGTCGTTCAGCTCGAGATCGGCTGCAGTGATCATCCGGCCTTCCGACATGACGATCGCGCGGCGCACGCGATTGATCAGCTCGCGCACGTTGCCCGGCCACGAATAGCCGTACAGCGACGCGACCGCGTCAGGGGAAAAGCCGCGCAGGCGACGATGCGCGTCGCCCTTGAAACGCTCGAGCATGTGGCGCGCGAGCACCTCGATGTCCTTGCCGCGCGCGCGCAGCGGCGGCTCCTCGATCTTCAGCACGCACAGGCGATGGAACAGGTCCTCGCGGAACCGCCCTTCGCGCAGCGCCGCTTCCATGTCCACATGCGTCGCGCAAATCACGCGCACGTCGACGGGCACCGACACGTGCGCACCCAACCGCTCGATCTTGCCTTCCTGCAGGAAGCGCAGCAGGCTCGCCTGGCTTTCGAGCGGCAAGTCGCCGATCTCGTCGAGAAACAGCGTGCCGCCGTTGGCGGCCTCGACGCGGCCGATCTTGCGCTGGTTCGCGCCGGTGAACGCGCCGCGCTCATAGCCGAACAGTTCGGCCTGCAACAGCGTCGACGGAATCGCACCGCAATTGATCGCGATGAAAGGCGCCTGCGCGCGCGACGAACGTTCGTGAATCGCGACCGCCGTCAGTTCCTTGCCCGTACCCGATTCGCCGGAGATGAACACCGGCGCGTCGGTCGCCGCGACGCGGCGTATCGTCCTGAAGAGCCCGAGCATCGCATCGCAGGTCCCGACCATTTCGCCTTCGCTGCGTCCGGCACCGACGGGCGGCGCAACGGTTTCCGTCAGCGCGATCATCCCGTGTGCATGGCCGACGGTCTCGACGATCCGCGCCGTCTCGTACGGCATCGTCACGTAGTCGAAACAGTAGTCGCGAATGAGATGGCGCAGCGTAGCGTCCTGCAACTGGCCGCGGCGCGTCGCCGCGATCCAGCCGATGTGCTGAATGCTCAGACAGGATTCGAGTTCGCGCAGGTCGGAAGGCTTGAAGCCCGGCGAAAAATCGAGCAGCCCGGCCGTTGCGATACCATGCTGCACGACGCGTCGTACGTCTCGCACGGTCTCCGCGAGATCGACACGCCAACCGCATTCGTCGAAATGGCCGCGCAACGCGTCGTTCGGTTCGCGCGAATAGTAGACCACGTGCCGCTGATCGGCGCCCATATGCTCACCCCGTTCATCAACCGTCTAACGATTGCCGCGCACGCCACGTCGCGTGCGAAAAGGATCGAATCGGTCAGCCGAAGGCGGCTCGATTCGCCATGCCGATGCGTGGCGACGACAAAGCCTCGCATGATGGCGCTTATCTCGCGTCCAGTTATTTTGATCAAGACAGCTTAGTTGTAGGCACTGAATACGACAATCCGGTTTCAGCGCGGTGGGCGATGCGGCCGTATCGCTCAGGAGGTCGATGCATGTCAATCGTCTGCACATAGCCCCCGGCGCAGCGATCGCTCTGTCATCAACACTTGCGACGATTTTCATCCTTGAAGCGTGTCGATTGAATCCGCAGTATTCCCGAGCCCCCTCGTTTCAGGCCTGAAACATTTTCAGCCGTTTTCCGACGCGATTCGCAACGCTTGAGCACGAATCGCAGTCTCGACAACGGTCCCGGCGCAATGGCATGCATTTCGCTAAACATGGAAACCGTCGGAGACAGCGACCATGCGAAAACATCTTTTACTTTCTTTCGTGTCGATGACCATTGCGGTCGCGGCCGCCGGCCCGCCCGCACGCGCAGACGAAAGCACGATTCCGGATCGCGCCATGCTGCTTGCGGCCAACGCGCCGGGCATGCAACACGGCAACGGGCTCGGCATCGTGACCGTGTCGTCACCGCAACCGCTGCCGGCCGGCAGGACGTCGGTGACCCTGTGGGACGAGATCCCGCCACCGCCTCAATTGCCGATGCCACTTCCCGCACCGCATCCGGGCGACTGGCAGCACGCGATGGAAGGCACCACGCAAGGCAGTACGCATCAGTGATGTACGAGTCGATCCATTTGATCAGGATTCCGTATTGATTTGATCGAGCCGGCCAGCATTGACCCGATGCCGGTATCGTCACGCTCGCAACACGATGCGGTTTTTGTGCTCCGTCCCCCGGCGGGCACTCTTTTTATTCATTCCGTCGCCGCGACGCCTTGCCTCGGGCGTCGCGGCGCGCAGTGCAGAAAGGCGGATGTGCGCCCCCGGAACCGGCGCGTGCCGCCGTTCCGGTAAAATCGGCGCCATTCCGGTTTTCCTTTCCCCGACCTTCATGACGACGTTGACCCTGATCGTCGCGCGTGCCCGCAACGGCATCATCGGCCGCGACAACCAGTTGCCCTGGAAACTTCCCGAGGATCTGGCCTTCTTCAAGCGCACGACGATGGGCGCACCGATCGTGATGGGCCGCAAGACCCACGAGTCGATCGGCCGGCCGCTGCCGGGCCGCCGCAATATCGTGGTCACGCGCGACGCGACGCGACGCTTCGACGGCTGCGACACGGTCACGTCGCTCGCCGATGCGCTCGCGCTCGCCGCACGCGACGGCGTGCCCGAGGCGTTCCTGATCGGCGGCGCGCAACTCTACACCGAAGGGCTCGCACTCGCCGACAAGCTGGTCGTCACCGAGATCGATGCCGACTTCGACGGTGACGCCTCGTTCCCGGCACCCGACGCCGCGCAGTGGCAGGAAGTGTCGCGCGATGCGCACCAGGCGGCCGCGCCGAATACGTTCGGCTATGCGTTCGTCGTCTACAAGCGCAAGCGCGGCTGACGCGTCACGCACCATGAAAAAAGCCCGACCGGCTCGCGCCGGTCGGGCTTTTTCGTTTGATGGCGACCGATGCCGCGCGCCGCTTACTGCCCGGCGATCGTCATCTGCTCGATCAGCACCGAGCCCGTTTCCTTCGTACCGCGCACGATCGAATCGGCACCGATCGCGACGATATGCCGGAACATTTCCTGCAGCGTGCTCGCGACGGTGATTTCCTCGACCGGATACTGGATCACGCCGTTCTCGACCCAGAAGCCCGCCGCACCGCGCGAATAGTCACCCGTCACGTAGTTCACGCCCTGCCCCATCAGCTCGGTCAGCAACAGGCCCGTGCCGAGCTTCTTGAGCATCGCGTCGAAATCGTCGCCCGCCTGCGTGTTCGAGCTGCGCAGCGCGAGGTTGTGCGAGCCGCCCGCGTTGCCGGTGGTCTGCGTGCCGAGCTTGCGCGCCGAATAGGTCGACAGGAAATAGCCTTCGACGACGCCGTCCTTGACGACGCTGCGCGCACGCGTGCGCACGCCTTCCTCGTCGAACGGCGCGCTGCCCATCGCGCGCGGCACGTGCGGATCCTCGACGACCTGGATATGCGGCGCGAACACCGGCTTGCCGAGGCTGTCGACGAGGAACGACGTCTTGCGGTACAGCGCACCGCCGCTCACCGCCTGCACGAATGCGCCGAGCAGGCCGGCCGCGAGCGGCGCCTCGAACAGCACGGGCACCTTGCGGGTATCGAGGCGGCGCGCGCCCATCCGCGCAAGCGCACGCTCGGCCGCGTAACGGCCCACCGCTTCGGGTGCCGCGAGATCGATCGCACTGCGCTTCGACGAATACCAGTCGTCGCGCTGCATGTGACGGCCGCTGCCCGCGATCGGCGCGCATGCGATGTAATGACGCGAGTACGGGTAGCCGGACAGGAAACCGCGCGACGTGGCCAGCACGAACTGCGAATGCTGGGCCGACACGCTCGCGCCTTCCGAGTTGCGAATCTGCGGGCTGACCGCGAATGCGGCGTCTTCCGCACGGCGGGCAAGTTCGACGGCCTCGTCGGCCGACAGCGCCCACGGGTGGTAGAGGTCGAGGTCACGCGGGTCGGTTTCGAGCAGCTCGGCTTCGGCGAGGCCGGCCGCCTCGTCCTCGGCAGTGAAGCGCGCGATGTTGTACGCGGCGGCGACGGTATCCTTGATCGCGCCCGGCGAGAAATCCGATGTGCTCGCGTTGCCGCGCTTCTTGCCGATGAACACGGTCACGCCGACCATTTTGTCGCGGTTGTGCTCGATCGTTTCGACTTCGCCGCGGCGCACCGACACCGACAGGCCGTCGCCCTCGGAGATTTCGGTCGCGGCGTCCGTCGCGCCGAGCGCCTTCGCATGGCGAAGGATGTCCGAGGCGATTTCTTTGAGCTGGTCCTGCGTGTGCGGGAAATAGCGCGCTTGTACGTCGAGATTGGCTGCCATCGTCTTGGTATCCGGTGGCGGGCGGGCGCCCGCATGTTCAAAATATTACGTATCCCGCGATCATAGCAAGGTCCGGGGCCGGACACCGACAAGCTTGGGGTGTCCGCGGCGCGATACAATGCCGTCCATGACACGCAAAACCCGAATCCAGCCGATCGAGCATGCCGCCGAAGAGGACGACAATGGCTACGATCGCCCCAGCAAATCCCAGTTGAAGCGCGAGATGCACGAGCTGCAAGTGCTCGGCCAAGCACTCGTCGATCTGCCGAAAGACGCGCTGAAACGCATGCCGATGCCCGAAAGCCTCGGCGACGCCGTGCGCGAGGCGCGCCGGATCACCGATCACGAAGGCAAGCGCCGCCAGCTCCAGTACGTCGGCCGCGTGATGCGCTCGCTGACCGACGACGAGACGGCCGCGCTGCGCACCGCGCTCGACGCGCAGCGCGGCGTGAACAAGGCCGCGACGGCCCGCCTGCACTGGATCGAACGCACCCGCGAACAGTTGCTCGCGAGCGACGACGCACTGACCGAATTCCTGCGTCAGCACCCGGAAGCCGACATCCAGGAAGGCCGCACGCTGATCCGCAACGCACGCAAGGAAGCGCAGCAAGGCAAGCCGCCGCGCTATTTCCGCGAGCTGTTCCAGTGGATCAAGACCGCCGGCGGCACGTCCCATGCGGACGACGAAGCGGCGGACGACGCCGGAGACGACCATGACGACGACGAAGCGTAACCACCCGGACGAGCTCGTGGTCGGCCTCGTGTCGATCAGCGACCGCGCGAGCACGGGCGTCTACGAAGACAAGGGCATTCCGGCGCTGCAGGAGTGGCTCGCCGGCGCGCTGGTGTCGCCGTGGCGCGCCGAAACGCGCCTGATCCAGGACGACGCGCCGACGATCTCCGCCACCCTCGCCGAGCTCGTCGACGTCGCGGGGTGCGACCTCGTGCTGACGACGGGCGGCACGGGCCCGGCGCGCCGCGACGTGACGCCGGAGGCCACGCTGGCCGTGGCGACGAAGGAAATGCCGGGATTCGGCGAACAGATGCGGCAGATCAGCCTGAATTTCGTGCCGACCGCGATCCTGTCGCGGCAGGTCGCGGTGATCCGCGAGACGGCCGACCATGCGGCCCTGATCATCAACCTGCCCGGCCAGCCGAAGTCGATCCGGGAAACGCTCGAAGGGCTGCGTGATGCCGACGGCAAGTCGACCGTGCCCGGCATCTTCGCCGCGGTGCCCTACTGCATCGACCTGATCGGCGGCCCTTACATCGAGACCGACGCCGCGGTGGTCGCGGCATTCCGGCCGAAAAGCGCTCAGCGCGCGCCGCGCTAGGCGCGTGCCGGCCCGCTCAGGCGGCCGGCGCGGACTCGCCTGCCGAAGCCGACGCGGCCGGAATCAGGAAATGCTCGCGGTAGTACTTCAGCTCGTCGATCGACTCGTGGATGTCCGCGAGCGCCGTGTGCATCGCCCGCTTCTGGAAGCCCTTGTAGATCGCGGGCTGCCAGCGTCGGCACAGCTCCTTGAGCGTGCTGACGTCGAGGTTGCGGTAGTGGAAGAACCGCTCGAATTCGGGCATCCAGCGCGCCATGAAGCGGCGGTCCTGACAGATCGAGTTGCCGCACATCGGCGACTTGCCGGGCGACACGTACTGCGCGAGGAAAGCCTGCAATTGCTCGGCGGCTTCCGCCTCGGTCACGGTCGACGCGCGCACGCGGTCGATCAGGCCCGAACGGCCGTGCGTCGACTTGTTCCAGTCGTCCATCTTCGCGAGCGTTTCGTCGCTCTGGTGGATCGCGAACACGGGGCCTTCGACGGCGATGTCGAGCGTGGAATTGGTCACGACGACCGCGATCTCGATGATGCGGTCGTTATCCGGGTCGAGGCCCGTCATCTCCATGTCGAGCCAGACGAGGTTCAACTCGTTGCGCACGAGCGCGGGCTGGCTGGTGGAAGCGGCGGTATCGGTCATGAGTCATCCTGGAAAATGGCGGACGGCGCGCGGCGCCGCCCGGGCGGCCGGCATCGCATCAGCGGGGCCGGTCCGCAAGAACATATAATTCTCGCATAGAACCCTTTGGCGCCTTCGATGTCACCCTTTTCGTTCACCCTGCTGTTCGCGCTCGCCGTGCTCGCGATGGTCGTCACCAAGCTGTGGCTCGCGTCGCGGCAGATCCGCTTCGTCGCGGCGCACCGCAACGGCGTCCCCGCGCAGTTCAGCGCAACCATCCCGCTGACCGCCCACCAGCGCGCGGCCGACTATACGGTCGAGCGCACCCGGCTGACGATGCTCGAAATCGTCGTCAGCGCGGCCGTGCTGGTCGGCCTCACGCTGCTCGGCGGCGTCGGCGCACTCGATACGCTGCTCACCGGCTGGCTCGGCCGCGGCTACGGGCAGCAGGTCGCGCTTGTCGCGGCGGTGCTCGTGATCACGGGCGTCATCGACGTCCCGTTCGAGTATTACCGCCAGTTCGGGATCGAACAGCGTTTCGGCTTCAACCGGATGACGAAGCGGCTGTTCTTCACCGACATGCTGAAAAACTCGCTGCTCGGCGCCGCGCTCGGCCTGCCGCTGCTGTTCGTCGTGCTGTGGCTGATGAACCAGGCCGGCAGCCTGTGGTGGCTGTGGACCTGGATCGTGTGGGTCGCGTTCCAGATGCTCGTGCTGCTGATCTACCCCACCTTCATCGCACCGATCTTCAACAAGTTCGAGCCGCTGAAGGACGACGCGCTGCGCGCGCGCATCGAGTCGCTGATGAAGCGCTGCGGCTTTGCGGCGAAGGGGCTGTTCGTGATGGACGGCAGCCGCCGCTCCGCGCACGGCAACGCGTACTTCACGGGCTTCGGCGCGTCGAAGCGGATCGTGTTCTTCGACACGCTGCTCGCGCGCCTGTCCGGCCAGGAAATCGAAGCCGTGCTCGCGCACGAACTCGGCCACTTCAAGCGCCGCCACGTGATGAAGCGGATGCTCGTGTCGTTCGTGCTGAGCCTCGTGCTGCTTGCGCTGCTCGGCTGGCTGGCGCAACGCACGTGGTTCTACACGGGGCTCGGCGTCACGCCGTCGCTCGACACGAGCAACGCAGGTGCCGCGCTCGTGCTGTTCTTCCTCGCGATTCCCGTGTTCCTGTTCTTCGCGACGCCGTTCAGCAGCCTCACGTCGCGCAAGCACGAATTCGAAGCCGACGCATTCGCGGCCAGCCAGACCGACGCACAGGATCTCGTCAGCGCGCTCGTGAAGCTCTATGAGGACAACGCGTCGACACTGACGCCCGACCCCGTCTACACGGCCTTCTACTACTCGCATCCGCCCGCGTCGCAGCGGATCGACCGCCTGATGCAGCACGCATGAGCCGGCCGACCTCCCGCAAGCCGGCCCCGCGCGCGTTGGGCGCGCAACGTGCCGAAGGCCGCGTGATCGCGGCACACGGGCGCCACTACATCGTCGCGCCCGACGACGGCGGCCCGATGCTGCAGTGCTTCCCGCGCGGCAAGAAGAGCGAGATCGCGGTCGGCGACCGTGTCGCGTACGAACTCGCGTCGGCCGACCAGGGCGTCATCGTCGAGATCGGCGAACGGCGCAACCTGCTGTACCGTTCCGACCAGTTCAAGTCGAAGCTGTTCGCGGCCAATCTCGATCAATTGCTGATCGTGCTCGCGACCGAGCCCTACTTCAGCGAGGACCTGCTCGGCCGCGCGCTGATCGCCGCCGAGGCGAACGAGCTGAAGCCGCTCGTCGTGCTGAACAAGATCGACGTCGAAGCCGCGCTGCCGGTCGCGCGCGAGCGCCTCGCGCCCTACCGCGCCCTCGGCTACGACGTGCTCGAGCTGTCGGTGAAGGGCTCGCCCGACGACGCGCGCGCGCAACTGATGCCGCACCTCGCCGGGCACTCGACGATCCTGCTCGGCCAGTCCGGGATGGGCAAGTCGACGCTCGTGAACCTGCTCGTTCCCGATGCCGAAGCCGCCACGCGCGAGATTTCGGCCGCGCTCAACAGCGGCCGTCACACGACGACGTTCACGCGCCTCTACCCATTGGCGGGCGGCGGCGCGCTAATCGATTCGCCGGGCTTCCAGGAATTCGGCCTCTACCACCTGACGGAAGGCCGTCTCGAGCGCGCCTTTCCGGAGTTCCGGCCGCTGCTGGCCGACTGCCGTTTCTATAATTGCCATCATCTGCACGAACCCGGCTGCGCGATTCTCGACGCTGTCGCCGACGGCCGCATCGCACCGTCGCGGCATGCGCTGTATGCGCAGCTCGTGCACGAGGCGAGCCAGATCGTCCGCTGACCGCGCGGCGCGCGCGCGGCGGCCAGCCGGTGCCATGCGGGCCGGCTTTCACCGACAGGAGCCGCGATGCGTTTCAAGGCACCCGATCTCGCGACGGCGCAGCATTGGGCCAACGTGCTTCAGGTGGCCGGCATCGGTTGCGAGCTGCATAACTGCTACGCGACCGGCGCGCTCGGCGGCCTGCCCGCCGACGCGTGCACGCCCGAACTGTGGCTCGACGACGAACGCGACGACGCACTCGCGCGCCGGCTCCTCGATGCCGCGTCGCATGGCCCGTCGGCCGGCGCCGCGCCGTGGCGCTGCCGGCAGTGCGGCGAGGCGCTCGAAGCCCAGTTCACTGCGTGCTGGCAATGCGGCACCGTGCGCGATCCGCTGAACGACTGACCCACAGCAAAAAGGCCGGCTTCAAGCCGGCCTTCTGCCTTTCATCGGGTACCGCACTGCCCCGTCACGACACCCAGACGGCGAGCGTCAGCATCAGCAGCAGAATCATCCACAGGATCACCGCACGCCAGACGAGGCCCACCGCGGATTGCAGCGTGCGCGGCGTGCAATCGTCACCGACCGTCAGCGGGCCGCTGTCGCCGACTGCCAGCGCGTCGAGGCTCGACGGTTCCGCGAGCGGCCCCGCGAGGCGGGCGCCGAGTGCTCCGCTGCCGGCTGCCAGCAGGACGCCATCGTTCGGATCGGGCCACTGGCGCGTGTGGTTGCGCCACGCATAGATCGCGTCCTCGAAATTGCCGACGATCGCGAAGCCGAGCGCGGTCAGTCGTGAGGGAATCCAGTCGATCACGAAGAACGCGCGCTGCGCGAACGTCGAGAAGGCCGCCGTGCGGTCGTCGCCCGGCGTCGACCAGCTGCGCGCGAGGTATTCGGAAATCCGGTACAGCACGGCACCGGCCGGGCCGATCGGCAGCACGTACCAGAAGAACACGCCGAACACGTGGCGATGCGATGCGACCACGGCGTGAATCAGCGTATGGCGGACGATTTCGCCGACCGGCATGTCGACCGTGTCGATGCCCGTCCACTCGTGCAGGATTTCGCGCGCACGCGGCACGTCGTCGTTATTGAGCGCGAGGTGGATGTCGGTGAAGTAATGGCTGAACTGACGGAAGCCGAGCGTGAAATACACGACGACGACGTTCCAGATGAATGCGAGCACGAAGCTCACCTTGTACAGCAGGAAATAGATCAGCGCGACGATCAGCACCCACGGCAGTACGACCGCGAGCCAGGCGAGGATGCCGTGCTTCTGCTTGCCCGCGTCGAGACCATGCGCGACGGTTTCCGCATGAAACTGAAAGAGCGCGAACACCGGATTGTTCGGCGACAACGCGCGGACCTGTTCGATGATGAGAGCGAGGAGAACCGAAAAGAAAGTCATGCGTGGCGCCGTCTTCGGAGTTATGTCATTTTTTGCATAACGATAGCACAGCGTAAGCACCGGATGGCTGCCGGTGCAGTCGCCCGCCAGCCGGCCACGCGCGCCGACAGCCGTACACGCCTAGCCGGCGGCCAAGAAGCGGTACAGATTGCGCAACATGCCGGCAGTTGCGCCCCAGATGAAGTAATGCCCGCCGGGTTCGCCATTCGGATAGGGCATCGCAAAAAAACGACGCTCGCCGCCTTCCCAGCGGAACACACGGACCTGATGGTTCGCGGGATTCATCAGGAACGCGAGCGGGACCTCGAAAATCTCGGCCACTTCGAACGTGTCGGCCTGCACGGTGAACGGCGGATGCACGAGGCCGACCACCGGTGTCACGCAAAAGCCCGTACCGGTCAGGTAGTCGGGTAGCGCGCCGAGGATCTCGACACGCTCGTCTACCAGACCGATCTCTTCCTTCGCCTCGCGCAACGCGGTGGCGGTTGCATCGCGATCGAACGGTTCGCGGCGACCGCCGGGGAAGCTGATCTGCCCGGCGTGGTCGTTCAGGTGGTCGGCGCGCTGGGTCAGCAGCATGGTGAGGCCGGACTCGCGGACGACGAGCGGCACGAGGACGGCCGCGCTGCGTGGATCGACGCCCTCCTGCAGCCTCGCCTCGCCGGGCTCGACGCTCCATTCGAGCGTGCGCGCGAAACGGTCGCGCAGGCCGGCCGGCGTCATCAGGCGGGAATCGATGGCCGGCAGGCCGGCGCCGGTGCCTTCGACCGGCAGGACTTCGGGATCGATGATGGGGCGGCGATTCAATGGGGCTCTCGGGTTCGTGTCGTATCGAGCATATTCTCGCGCCAGAATGAAAAAAGCACCCGGTTGGGTGCTTTTTCCTTACAGCTCTTACTCTTGGGAAGCTGCTGCGGCGCGATCCTTCGACACCAGCTTTTCCTTGATACGAGCCGACTTGCCCGAACGCTCGCGCAGGTAGTACAGCTTCGCACGACGCACATCGCCGCGACGCTTCACGACGATGCTTGCCAGCAGCGGCGAGTACGTCTGGAACGTACGCTCGACGCCTTCGCCCGACGAGATCTTGCGGACGATGAAGTTCGAGTTCAGACCACGATTGCGAATCGCGATCACGACGCCTTCGTAAGCCTGAACGCGCTTGCGGTTACCTTCAACCACGTTCACGTTCACGATCACCGTGTCGCCCGGGGCGAATTCGGGGATCGTCTTGCCGGCGAGCGCGCGCTCGATTTCTTCCTGCTCAAGTTTTGCGATCAGATTCATTACTGACTCCTTATGCCATCGTGTCGGCGTTCACACCCGCCTGCTTCCAGGCCTGGCCCCGATAGAGGATGGATTCACATCAGGCGCCGCACACGCATGTACGGCACCGCCAATTCCCGCTCGCGCAGCCGCCTCAGGAGGCGTCCTTCGCTTCGCGTGCGAGGTTCGCGAGCCACGCCTCGTCGGCGCGGCTCAACAACTTCTCGCGGCGCGCCCGGACGATCAGATCCGGCCGCTTCCGCAACGTATTCCTCAATGCTTCCTGACGCCGCCACTTCTCGATCTCGGCATGATGCCCGCCGAGCAGCACGTCCGGTACGCGCACGCCGTCGTATTCCTCGGGGCGCGTGTAGTGCGGACAATCGAGCAGGCCATCGGCGAAGCTGTCCTGCACGGCCGACAGCGAATCGTTCAGCACGCCGGGCAGCAACCGCACGACTGCATCCATCATCGCCATCGCCGGCAATTCGCCGCCCGACAGCACGAAATCGCCGAGGCTGATTTCCTCGTCGACGCAACGGTCGAGCAGGCGCTGGTCGATCGCTTCGTAGCGACCGCACAGCACGACGACGCCGGGTTCCTGCGCCATCCGCACCGCACGATCATGCGTGAGCGGCGCGCCTTGCGGCGACATCATCACGACGCGCGTGCTCGCGATGCCCTGCTCCGCCTGTGCCGCTTTCGCGGCATCGATCGCGGCTTCGAGCGGCCTGGCCAGCATCACCATGCCCGGACCACCGCCGTACGGACGATCGTCGACCGTGCGGTAGTTGTCCGTCGTGAAATCACGCGGATTCCAGGTGCGCAGCCCGAAGCGCCCTTGCTTGACGGCCCGGCTGGTGATCCCCCAGTCGGTCAGTGCACGGAACATCTCGGGAAAGAGCGTGACGACGTCGAACTGCACCGCGCTCTCGGTAACCTGGTTCATTTCAGTAATCGGCTTCCCAGTCGACGACGATGCGACGCGCCGCCTGATCCACCGTTTTGACGTATACGCCGACGAACGGAATCAGCCGCTCGTCGGTGGTCGGCTGACCGTCTTTACCGGTCGCCGGATACTCGACACGCATGATCGAATGCACGCCATTGTCGATCATCCCGCTCACCTTCCCGAGTGCCACCGATTGCTCGTTGACGACGTCGAGACCGATCAGGTCGACCCAATAGAATTCGTCCGCGGCCAATGCCGGGAAATCTTCCCGGCGCACGAACACGCGAAAGCCGCGCATCGCGTACGCGGCATCGCGGTCGCTGACGCCCGCGGGTTGCGCAACGACGGTGTCGCTGTGCGCCTTCGACTGCATGATGCGGACGGAAAACCGCTCCGCACCGCGTTCCAGCCACCAGTGGCGCGCCTTGAGCAGCGCATCGCCACCGCGGCCGGCGTCGGCATGCGTCGCCACCTTGACCCAACCCTTCAGGCCATAGGCGTCGACCACCGCGCCGACCTCGACGGCATCGTCGGGCCAGGCTTGCGCCACTTCGAGACTGCCCTGCTCGGCAGCCTGACCGGCGTTCGCGACAGCGTCGCGCTCGACCGGCTTGCGGACGAATGCGCCAAACGACGCACGCCCGCGCCTTGCATTACCGGAATCGTGACCCGCCATCAATGCACCTCACAGCCGGCACGACCGGCACACCGTGCCATGTTAGGCAGCCGGTTGCGCCTTTTGCGCTTCCTTCACGAGACGCTGGACGGTCGGCGACAGTTGCGCGCCAACACCTTGCCAGTACGTCAGGCGATCCTGAGCGATACGCAGCGATTCGCCCTTCGTAGCGACCGGGTTGTAGAAGCCGACGCGCTCGATGAAGCGGCCGTCACGACGGTTGCGCGAATCGGTAGCAACGATGTTGTAGAACGGGCGCTTCTTCGAGCCGCCACGAGCCAGACGGATGATAACCATATGATGTCCTTCGGGAAAACCGGGTTCGAAACTACTGAAACACGCGATTATAGCCGGAAACCAGAGGCACAACAAACACTTACGCGTAAAAAATCCGGAGGCGGCCTGTCCGCCGGGCATACAATCATCGTGTCCGGGACGTTCCACACCGTCATGCCGCCCCTTCGCGCCGCCTCGATGCGCCGCGCGCAGCACCGTTTCGCGGCGCTGCTTGCCGGCCTTGCCTGCCTCGCGTCCGCACTGGCGTTTGCCGCGCCGTTGCCGGTGGGCGAACTCGTCGTGCCGCCCGGCTTCCACGTCGAAGTGCTGGCCGACGCGGTACCGACCGCGCGCGAAATGGCGTGGTCGCCGCGCGGCATCCTGTATGTCGGCACCCGGGAAGGCCGCGTTCACGCGTTCGTCATGCACGAGGGCCGGATCAGCGCGCGCTATGTTGTAGCGTCCGGGCTCGACATGCCGGTCGGCGTCGCCTACCGCGGCGGCGCACTCTATATATCCGCCGTCTCGCGCATTCTGCGCCTCGATCGTATCGACGACCGGCTGGCCAAGCCGCCCGCACCTGCCGTCGTCACCGACGCGCTGCCGACCGAACACCATCATGGGTGGAAATTCATCGCGTTCGGCCCCGACGGCAAGCTGTATGTACCGACCGGCGCACCGTGCAACGTCTGTCTCGCCGATCGCAGCCGCTATGCGATCATCGCACGCATGAAGGCGGACGGCAGCGGGAATGAGGTTGTTGTCCGCGGCGTACGCAATACGGTCGGCTTCGCGTGGCACCCCGATTCGGGCGAGCTTTGGTTTACCGACAACGGGCGCGACATGATGGGTGACGACGTGCCCGACGACAAATTGAACCGCGCACCGCGCGCCGGCCTCGACTTCGGTTTCCCATACTGCCATGGCGGCGACACGCCCGACCCCGAATTCGGCAGCGCCGACGTATGCCGCCGCTATGTGCCGCCCGTATTGAAACTCGGTGCGCACGTCGCAGCACTCGGCATGCGCTTCTATACAGGGTCGATGTTTCCGGCGTCGTATCGCAATAACGTCTTCATCGCCGAACACGGCTCATGGAATCGCAGCACGAAGGTCGGCTACCGCGTGATGCGCGTCGTCGTCTCGGCGGATGGCAGCCAGGCGCGCCAGACCCCGTTCGTCACGGGCTGGCTGCGACCCGACGGCACGGTGTGGGGACGCCCCGCCGACGTACTGCCGCTGCCGGACGGCTCGCTGCTCGTCAGCGACGACTACGCGGGCGCGATCTACCGCGTGACCTATGCGGCACCTTGACGCAGGACAGGGATGACCGGGCTCGACCGGGCATCGTAGAATGCGTGCCGGGCCGCGTGCCCGCGCCGGCCCGCCGGCCGCCCATGCCAACGACAATACGCCGCCATCCATGTCCAGCAGCACCGCACCGTCCCGCCGCTTTCGCTCCAAGACGCTCACCGCCGCCCTCGCGTTCCTGTTCGGATCGCTCGGCGCGCACCGCTTCTATCTGTATGGCTTCCGCGACGTGTTCGGCTGGGCGCACCTGCTCGCGACGATCGTCGGCATCCCGGGCTTCCTCCTGCTCGCCGCAACCCAGCGCAGCGCGGGCCTCGGCTGGTGGCTTGCAGTTCCCGGCGCGATCTCGCTGCTGGCAGCGTTTCTCGCCGCGCTCGTCTACGGGCTGCGCCCCGACGAAAAATGGGACGCGCAATTCAACGCAGAGACGGGTAAGCACAGCAAGTCGGGCTGGACCGTGATCTTCGTGGTGATCTTCTCGCTGCTGATCGGTGCATTCCTGCTGATGACCGCACTCGCGCTGTCGTTCCAGACGTACTTCGAGTCACAGGTCGAAGCAGCCAAGCAGATTTCGCAGTAAGCGTAACGGCCGCTACGCACCGGCGCTCTGCGCCGGTTTGGCACGCCGGTCAGAACAGGTTCAATTGCGTGTCGTCACGCGACTGCGTCGACCGCGTCGCGGCTGAACGAACGGCAACGCGCGGCGCCGCGGTGGCCGGCGCACCGCGAAACTGCGACAGATCGAGAATCCCGTTCGTGCGCTCGTTCAGCCCGAGCCGCTTGACGACCTGGCGGAAACGCTGCCGCAGCAGGTCGGCCCAGATCCCCTCGCCCTTCATCCGTTTCGAGAAATCCGAGTCGTAGTCCTTCCCGCCGCGCATGTCGCGCACGCGGTTCATCACGCGCTCCGCGCGATCGGGAAAATGCGCGGTAAGCCAGTTCTTGAACAGCGGCGCGACTTCCCACGGCAGCCTCAGGATGATGTAGCTCGCATGCGTCGCGCCGGCTTCCGCGCATGCCTCGAGCACGCGCTCCATGTCAGGCTCGGTGACGAACGGAATCATCGGGGCAATGCTCACGCCGACCGGCACGCCCGCCTCGCTCAGCGCCCGAATCGTACGCAACCGGCGCGCCGGCGTTGCCGCGCGCGGCTCGAGCGTGCGCGCGAGATCGGCATCGAGCGTCGTGATTGTGACCGCCGCCATCACCTGCCCCCGTTCGGCCATCGGCGCGAGCAGGTCGAGATCGCGCTCGATCAGCGACGACTTCGTGATCGCGGCGAACGGCAACCCGCGATCGTGCATTACTTGGATCACGCTGCGCGTGATGCGCAGGTCGCGCTCGACCGGCTGGTAGGCATCGGTGTTGACGCCGAGCGCGATCGGCTCCGGCACGTAGCGCTTGCGTGAAATCTCGCGCTCGAGCAGTTCGGCCGCATTGACCTTCGCATAGATGCGGCTTTCGAAATCGAGCCCCGGCGACAGGCCGAGATAACTGTGCGTCGGCCGCGCGAAGCAATAGATGCAACCGTGCTCGCAGCCGCGATACGGATTGAGCGATACGCTGAATGGAATGTCGGGCGACTGGTTGTGCGTCAGGATGCTCTTCGCACGCTCCTCGAAGACCTGCGTGCGAAGCGGCGCGGGGAAATCGGTATCGTCCGACTCGTGTGCCCAGCCGTCGTCGACCGCTTCGCGCTGCGCGATCTCATATCGCCCCTGCAGGTTGTCGACCGCACCGCGCCCCTTGCGGGGCACGGGCGGCGCTATCGGAAATTCGTTGTCGGATCGATCGTCCATGTGCCCACCCATTCGCCTGCACCCAATACTGTATATTTATACAGTATTGGGTGCAGCATGCCAAGGGCGGGATAAAGGGCCCGACGGCCCGCCGCAGGCGCGTCAGTCGCCCACCGCGATCGTCAGCGTCTCCTTGATTTCTTCCATCACGACATAGCTCTTCGACTGCACGGCGCCGGGCAGCTGCAGCAAGATGTCGCCGAGCAGCTTCCGGTAGTCGGCCATCTCGCCGATCCGCGCCTTGATCAGGTAGTCAAAATCACCGGACACGAGATGGCACTCGAGCACCTCGTCGATCTTCATCACTTCGCGGCGGAATTGCTCGAACATGTTGCCGCCCTTGTGGCCAAGCGTGATCTCGACGAACACCAGCAGCGCGGCATCCAGCTGGTGCGGGTCGACCCGTGCGTGATAACCGGTGATCACGCCATCCCGCTCCATGCGCCGCACGCGCTCGATACACGGTGTCACGGTCAGTCCAACCTGTTCCGCAAGGTCTTTCATCGCCATCCGGCCGTCGTCCTGGAGCAGTTTCAGGATGCGTCGGTCGAGCTTGTCGAGCGAGCGTACGGGCTGACGTTGCGTTCTCATTTGTTTATGCTGAAAACCTGAAAAATACGATAACAAAACCTACACATTCGACAATACCATAGCGCAAAAAACTAGATCAGCTAGAGGTTACACGGAGACGCAGGTGCGCCCGGCCTCGATCTGGTCCCTTCCATCTGGAGCAGCTATGCGAGTCGTCATTCTGGGCAGCGGTGTGGTGGGCGTGGCAAGCGCGTATTACCTCGCGCGCGCCGGCCATGAAGTCACGGTGATCGACCGGGAAGCCGGCCCGGCGCTCGAGACGAGCTTCGCGAACGCAGGCCAGATCTCCCCCGGCTATGCCGCGCCGTGGGCCGCACCCGGCGTGCCGCTGAAGGCCGTCAAGTGGATGTTCGAAAAGCACGCGCCGCTCGCAATCCGCCTCGACGGCACGCGCTTCCAGCTCCAGTGGATGTATCAGATGCTGCGCAACTGCACGGCCGAGCGCTACGCGGTCAACAAGGGCCGCATGGTTCGCCTCGCCGAATACAGCCGCGACTGCCTGCAGGCATTGCGCGCCGATACCGGCATCCAGTACGAAGGCCGCACGGGCGGCACGCTGCAACTGTTCCGCACGCAGCAGCAACTCGACGGCGCGGCGAAGGACATCGCCGTCCTGCAGGAAGCGAACGTGCCGTTCGAACTGCTTTCCCCGGCCGACCTGAAGAAAGCCGAACCGGCGCTTGCCGCCGTCTCGCACAAGCTGACGGGCGGCCTGCGCCTGCCGGGTGACGAAACGGGCGACTGCCAGCTGTTCACGACGCGCCTTGCCGCGCTCGCCGAATCGCTTGGCGTAAAGTTCCGCTACAACACGCCGATCGATGCGCTCGCGATCGCGGGCGGCAAGATCGCCGGCGTGCAGTGCGGCAGCGAGACGGTGCGCGCGGACGCGTACGTCGTCGCGCTCGGCTCGTACTCGACCCGCTTCATCTCGAACCTGATGAAGATCCCCGTCTATCCGCTGAAGGGCTATTCGATCACCGCGCCGATCGTCAACGAAGCGGCCGCGCCCGTGTCGACCGTGCTCGACGAGACCTACAAGATCGCGATCACGCGTTTCGACCAGCGCATCCGCGTCGGCGGCATGGCGGAAATCGTCGGCTTCGACAAGAAGCTGCGCACCGCGCGCCGCGAAACGCTTGAAATGTGCGTGAACGACCTGTTCCCGGGCGGCGGCGACACGTCGAAGGCAACGTTCTGGACGGGCCTGCGCCCGATGACGCCGGACGGCACGCCGATCGTCGGCCGCACGCCGGTGTCGAACCTGTTCCTGAACACCGGCCACGGCACGCTCGGCTGGACGATGTCGTGTGGCTCGGGCCAGCTGCTCGCGGACCTGATCTCGGGCAAGATGCCGGCGATCCAGGCCGACGACCTGTCGGTGCATCGTTACCTGAAGGACGTGGCCGGCCAGACGCGCCCGGCATACGCATAAGCCGCGCCGCCCGCAGCCAAGCGGGCCCGGCTGGCATCGAAAAGAAAGGCGCCCCTCGGGGCGCCTTTTTCACTTCATCGAACCGTCAGCCGGTCAGAACTGGTCTTCCGTCAACGCGAGCACGCCCTCGTTGCCCTTCGTGCCGACAACAGCATGTCCTTGACGGGGGCGTGATAGCTCATGGCGCGTCTCCTCTCTCTTCTGTCGATGGCGAAAAAAAAGGGGCGCTCGTCGCGCCCCCTCTTCTCGTGTGCTTACCGCCGAAGCGTCACACGGCTTTAGCCGAGCTCGGCCACGAGCTCCGGCACGAGCGCGAACAGATCACCGACGAGGCCGTAGTCGGCCACGCTGAAGATCGGCGCTTCCGGGTCCTTGTTGATCGCAACGATCACCTTCGAATCCTTCATGCCTGCCAGATGCTGAATTGCACCCGAGATACCGACCGCGATGTACAGCTGCGGTGCGACGATCTTGCCGGTCTGGCCGACCTGATAGTCGTTCGGCACGTAGCCGGCGTCGACTGCCGCGCGCGATGCACCCAGTGCCGCGCTCAGCTTGTCCGCCAGCGGCTCCAGCACCTTCGTGTAGTTCTCGCCGCTGCCGAGGCCACGGCCGCCCGACACGATGATGCTTGCCGACGTCAGTTCCGGACGGTCCAGCTTCGTCACTTCACGGCTCACGAACTGCGACTTGCCGGCGTCCGCCGCCGCTTCGATCTTCTCGACCGCTGCGCTGCCGCCTTCCGCTGCCACCGGATCGAAACCCGTTGCACGCACCGTGATGACCTTGATCGGATCGCTCGACTGCACCGTCGCGATCGCGTTGCCTGCGTAGATCGGGCGTT
Source organism: Burkholderia sp. Ap-955 (assembly GCF_011753045.1). NCBI lineage: Bacteria > Pseudomonadati > Pseudomonadota > Betaproteobacteria > Burkholderiales > Burkholderiaceae > Burkholderia > Burkholderia sp. Ap-955. The sequence goes on along the minus strand of NZ_VWWH01000017.1, from coordinate 64,655 downwards.
CGAACGTGTCGGCCGAATCGACCGCCGTGATATCGGAGATCTGCGCGACATCCAGCTTCGCGGCGATACGCGGCGCGATGTTCTTGCCGTAGGCGGTAGCCGGCGCGAGGATGTGCGAGTAATCCTTCGCGATGTTCAGCGCGGTCGCCTCGACGTTTTCCGCGAGGCCCGCTTCGAGTTGCGGCGCGTCGGCCAGGAGGACCTTCGACACACCCGCGATCTTCGCTGCTGCGTCCGCGGCCGCTTGCGCATTGTGGCCCGCGACCAGCACGTGAATGTCGCCGCCGATCTTCGCTGCCGCCGCAACCGTGTTCAACGTCGCGGCCTTGATCGACGCGTTGTCGTGTTCTGCAATCACCAGAATCGTCATTTCTTTCCGCTCCCTCTTACAGCACCTTGGCTTCGGTCTTCAGCTTCTCGACCAGCGTCTTCACGTCCGGCACCTTCACGCCGGCTGCGCGCTTCGGCGGCTCGACCACCTTCAGCGTCTTCAGACGCGGCGCGACGTCGACACCCAGGTCTTCCGGCTTCACGGTTTCCAGCGGCTTCTTCTTCGCCTTCATGATGTTCGGCAGCGTCACGTAACGCGGCTCGTTCAGGCGCAGATCGGTCGTGATCACGGCCGGCAGCGACAGCGACAGCGTTTCCGCGCCGCCGTCGACTTCGCGTGCGACCGTTGCCTTGCCGTCGGCCACCGTGACCTTCGATGCGAACGTCGCTTGCGGGAGGCCTGCCAGCGCAGCCAGCATCTGGCCCGTCTGGTTCGAATCGTCGTCGATCGCCTGCTTGCCGAGGATCACCAGTTGCGGCTGTTCCTTGTCGACCAGCGCCTTCAGGATCTTCGCGACGCCCAGCGGCTCGACGCCGTCGTTCGATTCGACGAGGATCGCGCGATCCGCGCCGATCGCCAGCGCCGTACGCAGCGTTTCCTGCGCTTGCGCGACACCCACCGACACGGCGATCACTTCGGTCGCCACGCCCGCTTCCTTCAGGCGCACGGCTTCTTCAACCGCGATTTCGTCGAACGGGTTCATCGACATCTTCACGTTCGCGATGTCGACACCCGTGTTGTCCGACTTCACGCGGACCTTCACGTTGTAATCGACCACTCTTTTCACTGGCACCAGGATTTTCATGCACACGCTCCAAAGTTACGAATACGACCAGAGGCCATTCTATAGCGAGGCCTCATGACTGCGCGGCCAAGCGGACCCAACCTTCGTGGTTGTCGAGGATACCGCTTCTTGGCGACGCGCCAATGATAGCGAACGGTCGTTCTATTTTAAAAGAGAAAAAACCCGGACGCAAAGCCCGGGTTTTCGATCATCGACTCTAATCACGCCGGGCGCCCCGTGCTTCGCCTGTTACCAGGCGGCAATGACCGCGCCGCCGAACTTCCCTTCGATGAACTGCTTCACCTCGGCCGAATGGTAGGCCGCGACCAGTTTCGCGACCCACGGCTTGCTCCGGTCCGCCTCGCGGATCGCGAGGATGTTCGCGTACGGGCCGTTGGGACCCTCGATCGCGATCGCGTCCTGTTTCGGTTTCAACCCCGCTTCCATCGCGTAGTTGGTATTGATCGCGGCCGCGTCGACGTCACCGAGCGAGCGCGGAATCTGCGCCGCATCGAGTTCGACGATCTTCAGCTTGCGCGGATTGTCGACGATATCGAGCGGCGTCGCCTTCAGCCCCGCGTCCGCGCGCAGCTTCAGCAGGCCCTGCTTTTGCAGCAACAGCAGCGCACGGCCGCCGTTGGTCGGATCGTTCGGGACCGCAATGCGCGCGCCCGGCTTCAGCTCGGCCAGCGACTTCACGCGCTTCGAATAGATGCCCATCGGGAACGTGACGGTATCCGCGACCTTGACCAGCTTGTAGCCGCGATCCTTCACCTGCGCCTGCAGATACGGATCGTGCTGGTAGCTGTTCGCGTCGAGGTCGCCCGACGCAAGCGCGGCGTTCGGCTGCACGTAATCGGAGAATTCGACGATGCGGATGTCGAGGCCGCTCTTCGCCGCGACCTTCTTCACCGCCTCCATGATCTGCGCGTGCGGCCCGCCCGTCACGCCCACCTTGATGGTTTCGGCCTGCGCGTGCGCGCCCGCGAACAGCGCGGCCGCGCCCAGTGCCGCCGCGAATTTCAGCATGAAGCGTCGTTGCATCGAGTGTCCCCTGACGGATCAATCTTGTTTTACTTGTGGCTCAGCCGGCGGACGAGCCAGTCGCCGAACGACTGCACGATCTGCACGAACACGATCAGGATCGCGACCACCGTCCACATCACTTCGGGCAGATAGCGCTGGTAGCCGTAGCGGATCCCGAGATCGCCGAGACCGCCACCGCCGATCGCGCCCGCCATCGCCGAATAGCCGACCAGCGACACGAACGTGATCGTCAGGCCCGCGACGACGCCCGGCAGCGATTCGGGCAGCAGCACCTTGAAGACGATCTGCGACGTGGTCGCGCCCATCGATTGCGCGGCCTCGATCAGCCCGCGGTCGACTTCGCGCAACGCCGTCTCGACGAGACGCGCGATGAACGGCGCGGCCGCGAGCGTCAGCGGCACGACCGCCGCGGCCGTGCCGATCGACGACCCCGTGACGAGCCGCGTAAACGGAATCACCGCGACCAGCAGGATGATGAACGGTGTCGAGCGGACGGCATTCACGACGCCGCCGAGCACGCGGTTCACCGCGAGGTTCTGCAGCACGCCCTGGCGGTCTGTCAGGTAGAGCAGCACGCCGAGCGGCAGGCCGACGAGCGCGCCGACCACTCCGGAGATGCCGACCATGATCAGCGTCTCCCAGAACGACTGCACGAACATATCGAACATCTCACTCAACATACGAAAGCTCCTCTACCACCACACCTTGCTCGCGCAGGAACGCGAGCGCCTGCCCGACCTTGCCCGGCTCGCCACCCGCGAGCACCGCGAGCGAACCGAATGCCTGCCCCTGGATCTCGTCGATCTGGCCGTGCAGGATGTTGAAATCGAGTTCGTACCGGCGGATCGTCTCGGACAGGATCGGCTGGTCGACACCCGAGCCCGTGAACGCAAGCCGCAGCAAATGCCCGCTACCCGTCTTCAGCCGCTCGGCCACGCGCACCTTCAGCGCGGGCGGCAATTCCTGCGCGATCACGTCGCCGATCAGCGCGCGCGTCACTTCGTGATGCGGCTGCAGGAACACGTCGATCACGCGGCCTTCCTCGACCACGCGCCCCGCATCGAGCACCGCGACGCGATCGCACACCTGCTTGATCACTTCCATCTGGTGCGTGATCAGCACGATCGTCAGCCCGAGTTCGCGGTTGATGCGCTTCAGCAGGTCGAGGATCGAACGCGTGGTCTCGGGATCGAGCGCGGACGTCGCTTCGTCCGACAGCAGCACCTTTGGCTGGCTCGCGAGCGCGCGGGCGATGCCGACGCGCTGCTTCTGCCCGCCGCTGATCTGCGACGGATAGCGATCCTTCTGCGCGGACAGCCCGACGAGGTCGAGCAGCGGCAGCACGGCGGCCTCGATCTCGGCGCGGCTTGCGCCGGCCAGTTCGAGCGGCAGCGCGACGTTGTCGAACACCGTGCGCGACGACAGCAGGTTGAAGTGCTGGAAGATCATGCCGATCTCGCGGCGCGCCTCGCGCAGCGCGCCAGCCGGCAGCAGCGTGAGATCGCGCCCGCCGACGACGACATTGCCTTCGGTCGGCCGCGTGAGCAGGTTGATGGTGCGCACGAGCGTGCTCTTGCCGGCGCCGCTTCGGCCGATGATGCCGAACACCTCACCCTGCGGGATCGTCAGGTTGATGTTGCGCAGCGCCTCGACCCAGCCACCCGGCCCGGGAAATCGCTGCGAAAGATTGCGTAATTCGATCATGTAAACAAAACGGCGGCCCGGCTGGCGAGTTGGCCCGCCAGTCGGCCGCCGATGCATCTGGAATAGCCGTCGATTTTACCGCAAACCCCTCATTCCCCTTAATAATCGATTTCGATCTTTTCATAACCGCACGAAATTAGAGGAGCACCGCTGGCGCGCCGCGACGGTGCCGCGACTATGATCCGGAACACACATGCCAACCGACAGGGGACACGCCAGATGACCGCCACCACTACGCCGGCCGCCGCACCCGCCACCGCCGGACCGGCGCCTTCGTCGCCGCGCGCGCCGACCATGGGCCGGCTGCGTACCGCGGACGGGATCGAACTGGCGTCGTACCGGTGGCCCGCCGGCGAAGGCACCGCGCCGCCGCGCGCGACGATCGCGCTCGTGCACGGTCTGGCCGAACACGCGGGCCGCTATGCCGTGCTCGCCAGCCGGCTGAATGCGGCCGGCATCGACGTGCTCGCGATCGACCTGCGCGGACACGGCCAGTCACCCGGCAAGCGCGCCTGGGTCGAACGCTTCGACGGCTACCTGAACGATGCGGATGCGCTTGTCGCCGAAGCCGCGCGCGGCAATTCGCCGCTGTTCCTGATGGGGCACAGCATGGGTGGCGCGGTCGCGGCGCTGTACGCGATCGAACGCGCGCCGACGTGCGGCCACGCGCTGACGGGCCTCGTGTTGTCGAGCCCGGCGCTCGCGCCGGGGCGCGACGTGCCGCGCTGGATGCTCGCGGTGAGCCGCGTCATCAGCCGCGTATGGCCGACCTTCCCTGCCATCAGGATCGATGCGGCGCTGCTGTCGCGCGATCCGGCCATCGTTGCGGCCAATCGTGCCGATCCGCTCGTGCATCACGGCGCGGTGCCCGCGCGCACCGGGGCGGAGATTCTCGACGCGATGGCGCGCATCGAAAGCGGCCGCGGTGGGCTCCGCGTTCCGGTGCTCGTCTATCACGGCACCGAGGACAAGCTGACCGAGCCCGACGGCAGCCGGGCGTTCGGCGCGCGCGTCGGTTCGCCCGATCGCACGCTGACGCTATACGAAGGCGGCTTTCACGAAACGATGAACGATCTCGAACGCGATCGCGTGATCGACGCGCTGATCGCGTGGATTCACGCGCGCGTGCCGGCGCGCTGAGCGTCCGGCACGGCCGGTCGATCGATCGTCAGATACCGGCCAGCACGCGCAGGTGCGCGACGACGCTGCGCCCGAGTGCGGACAGGTTGTAGCCGCCTTCGAGGCAGCTCACGATGCGGCCCTGCGCATGCCGGCGCGCCACGTCGACGATCTGCGCGGTCAGCCATTCGAAATCGGCCTCGACGAGGCCGAGGTTGCCGATATCGTCCTCGCGATGCGCATCGAACCCCGCCGACACGAACAGCATCTGCGGCTTGAACGCATCGAGGCGCGGCAGCCAGAACATGTCGACCGCCTCGCGGATCGCCATCCCGTTGCTGCGCGCGGGCATCGGCAGGTTGACCATGTTCGGCGCCTGGTGATCGACGCCCGAGAACGGGTACAGCGGATGCTGGAAGAAGCTGCACATCAGCACGCGCTCGTCATTCGCGAATGCGGCCTCCGTACCGTTACCGTGATGCACGTCGAAATCGATGATCGCGACACGCTCCAGACCGTGTACGTCGAGCGCATGCCGCGCGGCGATCGCGACGTTGTTGAAGAAGCAAAAGCCCATCGCGCGCGCGGGCTCCGCATGGTGGCCGGGCGGTCGCACGCCGCAGAACGCATTCGCATAGCGGCCTTCGATCACCGCGTCGGTCGCCGCGATCGCGGCGCCGGCCGCGCGCAGCGCCGCGCGCCACGTATCGCGGTTCATCAGCGTATCGGGATCGATCTCCACGTGGCCGTCGACCGGCGTCATGCTCCGGATGTAGTCGATGTGCGCCTGCGTATGCACCCGGCCCAGCGCCACCTCGCTCGCGAACGGTGCGGTTTCGTGCACGATCAGGTCGTCGATACGGCTCGCGATCATCTGATCCTGGATCGCCGACAGGCGGGCCGGGCATTCCGGATGCCACTCCCCCATCTCGTGCAGCATGCAGTCGGGGTGCGTATAGAAAGCGGTTGCCATAAGCTGTCATCCGCGGCGCACGGTGCGCCGCAGGTCTCCATCAATGATGTCCATCGTCTGCCGCGAATTCGCCGCTAACTTACCACAACGGGGGCCCGCCACGCCCCGGCGCGCCGGATCCGTCGGGTATACTGCGCCGAACCCAATCGCCTTGTCCGCCCGCTTCGACATGAATTCCAGCAAGCCTGCCGCCCTTCTCTCCGCGCTGTTCCGTGTTCGCGTGCCGCTCGTCGCGGCCGCTGTGGTCGCGGCCCTCGGCACCGCGCCTGCCGGCGCGCAGACGCAACCCGCGAAGTCCGCGGGCAAGCTCGTCGCACAGGCCCAGCCGCAGCAGCCGACGCCGCCAGGCCAGACCTTCGAAGAGGAAATTGTTCCGCAGCGTTACGCGAACAACGCGAAGATCGATGCGTTCATCGACGAGATGGTAAGCCGCAACGGCTTCGACTCCGCGAGCCTGCATGCGCTGTTCTCGCGCGTCAGCTATTCGGCGACGGCCGTCAAGCTCGTGAAGCCGGCCCCGTCGCCGACGGTCAAGAACTGGCGCGTCTATCGCTCGCGCTTCATCGAGCCGATCCGCATCAACGCGGGCGTGAAATTCTGGAAGGCGAACCAGGCAACGCTGCAGCGCGCGTCCGAGCAGTTCGGCGTGCCGCCCGAGGTGATCGTCGGCATCATCGGCGTCGAGACGATCTACGGTCGCTACATGGGCAATTTCCGCGTGCTCGACGCGCTGACGACGCTCTCGTTCGACTATCCGGATACGCCGAACCGCGACAGCCGCCAGGCGACGTTCCGCAAGAACCTCGAGGATTTCCTGGTCTGGACGCGCGACAACCAACTCGACCCGACCACCGTGCTCGGCTCGTATACGGGCGCGATCGGGATTCCTCAGTTCCTGCCGAGCAGCATCCGCGAATACGCGGTCGACTTCGACGGCACGGGCCATGTCGACCTGCGCAGCAGTCCTGCCGATGCGATCGGCAGCGTCGCGAACTACCTGAAGCAGCACGGCTGGGAAACCGACCGCCCGGTGGTCTGGCAGATCACGCCCGATACCGGCAGCTTGGGGATCGCCCAGGCCGCCGCCGACGGCCAGCCCGAACCGCACTGGGCGTTGTCGCAACTGCTGCGCGCGGGCATGACGCTGAACGAGCCGACTGTCAACATCACGACCGAAGGCGGTACCCCCGTGACGGTGGTCGACCTGCCGTCGCCGGGGCGTGCGACCGAATACATGCTCGGCCTCAAGAATTTCTATGTGCTGACGCGCTACAACCGCAGCTTCTTCTACGCGCTCACCGTGTACCAGCTTGGCGAGGCGGTGAAGGCACAGATGGAAGCGAGCGGTGCACTTCCGCCAGCCACCGTCGACACCGAGTCGCAATAAGCACCCGCCGCTCAAAGAAAAAGCGCCGCACTAGCGGCGCTTTTTTTATCGCACGCGCACTGCGCGCACCTGCCTGCGTTCAGGCAGGAAACACGCCCGTGGACAGGTAGCGGTCGCCGCGATCGCAGATGATGAACACGATCGTCGCATTCTCGACCTGACGTGCGATACGCATCGCGACTTCACATGCGCCGCCCGACGAAATGCCGGCGAAGATGCCTTCGACCGACGCGAGCCGGCGCGCCATCGTTTCCGCCGCGGCCTGGCTCACGCTCTCGACGCGGTCGACGCGGCTGCGATCGAAGATGGTCGGCATGTACGCTTCCGGCCACTTGCGGATGCCCGGAATGCGCGAACCGTCTTCCGGCTGCGCACCGACGATCTCGATCGCCGGATTCTGTTCCTTCAGATACTGCGACGTGCCCATGATCGTGCCCGTCGTGCCCATGGCCGACACGAAGTGCGTGATGCGCCCTTCGGTATCGCGCCAGATTTCCGGGCCCGTCGCTTCGTAGTGCGCAATCGGATTGTCGGGGTTCGCGAACTGATCGAGGATCACGCCCTTGCCTTCGCGCTGCATCTGGTCCGCGAGATCACGTGCCAGCTCCATCCCGCCCTTCACCGGCGTCAGGATGATTTCAGCGCCATAGGCGGCCATGCTCTGGCGGCGCTCGACCGACAGGTCCTCCGGCATGATCAGCACCATCTTGTAGCCGCGGATCGCCGCTGCCATCGCAAGTGCGATACCCGTGTTGCCGCTCGTCGCCTCGATCAGCGTATCGCCCGGCTTGATGCGCCCGCGCGCCTCGGCCTTGCTGATCATCGACAGTGCCGGACGATCCTTCACGGAACCAGCCGGATTGTTGCCTTCGAGCTTCGCGAGCACCACGTTGTTGCGCGCGCGAATTTCATCGTCCGGCAAGCGGACCAGTTGGACGAGCGGCGTATTGCCGATCGTGTCTTCGATAGTTTTGTAAGCCATGGATATACCGTGAGTGCGAGGCCGATCAATCGATCGATTGTAAACCAGCACCGCTGCTCACGCCGGCAACCCCATTGCGACGATGGAATACGCGTGCCGTGCAACGCGCCGCCGCATACGCCGCACCCACGCAAAAAACCCGCGGCATGCCGCGGGAAGCCGTCGCAACGACGGCGACTGAAGGAGCTCGTTGTCGGTCGCGCGCGACGCGTTACTTCTGTGCCGTGCGGGCAGGCGGTGCCGCGGGCTTGCCGAGGGGCTTGCCCGGTGCCGGCAGCGTGGCACCCGTGCCGGCCGCGCCTACCGTCAGGCCCTCCTGCTGAAGCCGCTCGACGGTATGGCCGCCCATGCCTTTCACGCGCGATGCGAGATCTTCCGCGTTCTTGAACGGACCGCGTGCGCCGCGTTCGTCGAGGATCGCCTTCGCCCGTGCCGGGCCGATGCCCTTGATGCCGACGAGTGCATCCTCGTTCGCGGTGTTGACGTCAACAGCCGCCCAGGCCGACGCGATCATGCCGAGCATTGCCGCTGCGGCCAACCATTTCCTGATCATGTGCTGGATCTCCGATGAAAAACGGCCGGCGGCTGCCGACCGTGAGACCCAGTCTATCGATTCAACGCTTCCGCTTAAACCTGGCCAGATAGCCAACGCACATAGCGGTCGACGCCTTCCTGCACGGTCAGGAACGGTGCGTCGTAACCGGCCGCACGCAGCTTCGTCTGGTCGGCCTGCGTGAAGCACTGGTACTTGCCGCGCAGTGCATCGGGGAACGGCACGTATTCGATCAGCCCTTGCTCGACCTGCTGCGCGAGCGTCAGCGGCGGCTGGTTGTCGAGTGCACGCAGCGTGTTCACGACCGTCGACGCGATATCGTTGAACGGCTGCGCACGACCCGTGCCGAGGTTGAAGATGCCCGACTTCTCAGGATGATCGAAGAAGAACAGGTTCACCTTCGTCACGTCCTCGACCGACACGAAATCGCGCGTCTGCTCGCCCGGTGCATAGCCGTTGTACTCGCCGAACAGCTTCACCTTGCCTTCCGCACGGAACTGGTTGAAGTTGTGGAACGCAACCGACGCCATGCGCCCCTTGTGCGTCTCGCGCGGGCCGTACACGTTGAAATAACGGAAGCCGGCGATCTGGCTCTTCGCGGTCGGCAGCACGCGACGGATCACCTGGTCGAACAGGAACTTCGAATAGCCGTAGATGTTCAGCGGCGCCTCGACCTCGCGCTCCTCGACGAAGCGCGTCGATCCGCCGTAAGTCGCGGCCGACGATGCGTACAGGAACTGCGTGCCCTGCGCGAGGCAGGCGTTGAGCACCGCACGGCTGTAGCGGAAGTTGTTGTCCATCATGTAGCGACCGTCGGTTTCCATCGTGTCCGAACAGGCGCCTTCGTGGAATATCGCGCGTACCTTGCCGAAATCGCCGCGTGCGAAACGTTCGACGAATTCCGTCTTGTCCAGATAGTCGTCGATCTCGCAATCGACGAGATTCCGGAACTTGTCCGCGCGCGTCAGGTTGTCGACCGCGATGATGCGCGTCTCGCCGCGCTCGTTGAGCGCCCTGACGATGTTCGCGCCGATAAAACCGGCTGCGCCGGTGACGATGAGGGTCATGATCGTCCTGCCTGAAAAGTGCGAGCCATGCGTGCGGCGCGCTCGTCGCGCCACCGCATGCGCTCAGTGAAACAGTTCGTCGTAATCCACCGTGGCCGTGCCGAGCTTGCCGACCACGATGCCTGCCGCGCGATTCGCGAGCACGACGGCGTCGACGAGCGGCACGCCCGCGCCGAGCATCGTCGCGACCGTTGCAATCACGGTATCGCCCGCGCCCGACACGTCGAACACCTCGCGCGCGAGCGCCGGTGCGTGCAGTTCGCCGCTGGCGGAAAACAGCGTCATCCCTTCTTCCGAACGCGTGAGCAGCAGCGCGTCAATGCCGAGTTCCGCGCGCAGCTTCGCGACGCGCGCGCGCAGATCGTCTTCCGACTTCCACTGCCCGACCACTTCGCGCAATTCAGCGCGATTCGGCGTGATCAGCGACGCGCCGCGATAGCGTGCCCAGTCGTCGCCCTTCGGGTCGACGAGGACGGACTTGCCGGCCGCACGCGCCTTCTCGATCATCGTCGTGACGTGCGTCAGGCCGCCTTTCGCGTAATCCGACATCAGCACGACGTCGTGCTGCGGCAGCAGCGCATCGAAGCGCGCGAGCCCCGCGAGCAACACCTCGTGCGTCGGCATGGCCTCGAAGTCCACGCGCAGCAGTTGCTGCTGGCGCGCGAGCACGCGCAGCTTGATCGTGGTCGGCAGCGCCGGGTCGCGCTCGAGATGCGGCGTCACGCCGCTGCTGCCGAGCAGCTCGACGATCCGCTCGCCGGGTTCGTCGCAACCGACGACGCACAGCAACCCGGCCTGGCCGCCGAGCGTCACGGCGTTGCGTGCGACGTTGGCCGCACCGCCGAGGCGCTCTTCCTGACGCTGCACGTGCACGACCGGCACCGGCGCTTCAGGCGAAATGCGATCGACGTTGCCGAACCAGTAACGGTCGAGCATCACGTCGCCGACGACAAGCACGCGCGAGCGCGCAAGCTGCTCGCGCGGCACCGGAACGACTTCGCGGAGAGTATTCATCGTGTGGTCAGCCACGGGTGGACGACTGGGGATCGACATACGGCCGGCCGATCGCGTAGTAGTCGATGCCGAGTTCGGCCATCGCATCCGGCTCATAGAGGTTGCGACCGTCGAAGATCACCGGCGCCTTCAGTTCGGCCTTCAGGCGCGTGAAGTCGGGGCTCCGGAACTCCTTCCACTCGGTCACGATCACGAGCGCGTCCGCGCCCGTCACGGCGATGTCCTGCGTCTCGACGAGATGCAGCCGGGCCAGCGCGTCCGGATCGGTGCCGAAATCGAGCGCAAACACGCGCCGCGCCTCGTCGACCGCGACCGGATCGTACGCACGCACGGTCGCGCCGCGTTCGAGCAGCGCGGCGATCAGGCGGCGGCTCGGCGCCTCGCGCATGTCGTCGGTGTTCGGCTTGAACGCCAGGCCCCAGACCGCGAACTCGCGGCCGGTCAGGTCGGCGCCGAAGCGCTGCTCGATCTTGCTGATCAGCACGTCCTTCTGCGCAAAGTTGGCCGCCTCGACGGCCTCCAGGATGCGCAGCGGCTGGCCGTTCTCGCCGGCCGTGCGAATCAGCGCCTGGACGTCCTTCGGGAAGCACGAGCCGCCATAGCCGACGCCGGCGTACAGGAAGTGATAGCCGATGCGCGGATCGGAGCCGATCCCGCGGCGCACGGCCTCGATGTCGGCGCCGACCTTGTCGGCCAGATTCGACATCTCGTTCATGAACGAGATGCGCGTCGCGAGCATCGCGTTCGCCGCATATTTCGCGAATTCGGCCGAACGCACGTCCATGTAGATCGTGCGCTCGTGGTTGCGATTGAACGGCGCGTAAAGCTTCTTCATCTTCTCGCGCGCGATCGTGCCCGTCTCGTCGTCGTCGACGCCGATGATGATCCGGTCCGGACGCATGAAGTCTTCGACCGCGGCGCCTTCCTTCAGGAACTCCGGGTTCGACACGACCGAGAAGCGATGCGCGACGCTGCCTGCCAGACCGCGGGCGGCAAGCGCCTCGTCGACCACGCCGCGCACGCGCTGCGCGGTGCCGACCGGCACCGTCGACTTGTCGACGATCACCTTGAAGCCCGTCATGTGGCGGCCGATGTTGCGTGCTGCTTCGAGCACGTACTGCAGGTCGGCCGAGCCGTCCTCGTCGGGGGGCGTGCCGACGGCGATGAACTGGATCTCGCCGTGCGCGACGCTCGCCGCGATATCGGTCGAGAAGCGCAGGCGCCCCGCCGCGCGATTGCGCGCGATGATGTCCAGCAGCCCCGGTTCGTGAATCGGCATCCCGCCGTTGTTCAGGATGTCGATCTTGCGCTGATCGACGTCGAGACAGAAGACGTCGTGACCGATCTCCGCGAGGCAGGCGCCCGTGACGAGACCGACATAGCCGGTGCCGATGATGGTGATTTTCATAGATGTTCCGGTACTTCCCGGTAATTGACTAACTTGGCCGCCGGGACGAGCCCGGCGGCAACCGCAGCGCGTTGGCTCCGCGTGCCGGGATCAGCCCGGCATCGCAGGTTCGACGCGGCGCGGCGCATAGGTTTCCCAGCCGCTGCATCCAGGGCACTGCCAATAGAAGAGCCGTGCCCGGAAACCGCAATTCTGGCACGTATACCGTGGCAGATTCTTCGTGCGCTGCTTGATCAGCGCACGCATCATTTCAAGTTCCTTACGACGCGGTTCGTCGGCCGCGGCGATTTGCGCATCGAGCAGATGCAGCATCCCCGACAGGTTCGGTGACTTCTCCATCTGCGTGCGCGCGAGCGTGTGCGCCGCATCCTGGCCGCGCAACCCCGCGATGTGCTGGTACGCGATGTCGAGCAGGTCGTTCGACGGATAGCGGTCGATATACCCCATCAGCAGCTCGGCGCCCTCGGCATGCTTGCCGAGCGCGACATACGCCTTCATCAGCTTGTCGGCGACGAGCGGCAGATACGCCGGATTCTGCGCCTCGACGCGCTTCCAGTGCTCGATCGCGGCCGCGTGGTTGCCCTCGGCTTCCGCCGCGTCGCCGGACAGGACCGTCGCGCGAACGTTCTGCGGGTTCACGGTCAGCGCCAGGCGCAGCTGTTCGGCGGCCGCTGCCGCGTTCTTGCGCTGCAGCGCGTCCTGCGCGAGTTCGCAGTGGAACTGCGCGATTTCGACGCCGAGCGGCTTGTCGCTCATCGACTCGATGCGCTTCGCCGTATCGATCGACTTGTTCCAGTCCTTCTCGATCTCGTAGATCGTCAGCAGCGCCCGCTGCGCGCCGAGCGCGTAATCGCCGTCGGCGAGCTTGTGAAACGCTTCCTCGGCACGATCGAGCAGCCCGGCCTTCAGGAAATCCTGGCCGAGCTCGTACAGCGCGTGGTCGCGTTCGTTGACCGGCAGGTCCGTGCGGCTCAGCAGGTTCTGGTGCACGCGGATCGCGCGATCGGTCTCGCCCCGGCGGCGAAACAGGTTGCCGAGCGCGAAGTGCAGCTCGACCGTCTCGGGATCGAGCTTGGCGACCTCGATGAACGCGTCGATCGCCTTGTCAGGTTGTTCGTTCAACAGAAAATTCAGGCCGCGAAAATACGATCGCGGCAGGTTGGCACTCTCCGACAGGAGATTCTTCAGGTCATAGCGTGACGCCGCCCAACCGAGCGCGAACGCGACCGGAATCGCGAGCAACCACCAGAAATCCAGATCCATGCGAAATATCGAAGCAGAGACGAAAACCGCGCGATGATCGCGCGGCGTCCGTGTTAAATGACGGGCGGCATCGGCGGCTGGTCGATGACGGCCGGCGTTTCGCGCGCCGCACGCAGATCGCGCTTCAGACGCCCGTTCTCGAGACGCAGGCGGAAGATCGAAGGCAGCGCGGACAGCAGGCCGGCCAGCAGCCCCACGGCGAAGAACGCCAGGCCGATCAGGATCAGCGGCGCTTGCCATGAATAGCCGGCAAGGAAATTCAGCGTCGCGGTTTGCGTATTGGCCAGCGCGAGCACCAGCAGCAGGACGAACACCAATACCCGGATCAGCCAGACGATAAACTTCATGAAGCCCTCTCTTTGTTGAGGTTTGCCGCGGCGCGCGACTCCCCTTCGTCGCGCCGAATCGACCCGTATTGTAAAGGATGCGTTTCCGCGGCTGCGCAGATCCTGCGTGCCGCCGTTGCGCGACGATCGCCGGAAATGAAAAAAGCGCCCGCAAGGGGCGCTTTTCTTTTCAGCCTTCGCCGGATGGGTTCCGGGCAAACCGGATGACGCTTAACGCTCGTCGTCCGGATCATCAGCCTTCAGCGGTTCACCGGCGCGGCCGTCGACGCGTTCACGCAATTCCTTGCCAGGCTTGAAGTGCGGCACGAACTTCTCGGGCACCTGCACTTTCTCCCCTGACTTCGGGTTGCGTCCGACGCGCGCCGGGCGACGGTTGAGGCCAAAGCTGCCGAAACCCCGAATTTCAATGCGATGCCCTTTCGCCAGGGCGTCAGACATCGCATCGAGCATCGTTTTCACCGCGAAATCCGCATCCTTGAGGACAAGTTGCGGAAATCGCGATGCCAGCTGCGCGACCAACTCGGATTTGGTCATACTTCAGCAGACCTCGTGAGGCTTACTGGTTCTGGCCGTCGAGCTTCGCCTTCAGCAGCGCGCCGAGGTTGGTCGTACCGGTCGCAGCAGCGCTGGAGTCCGACTGCAGGCCGCGGATCGCTTCCTGTTGTTCAGCCGAATCCTTCGCCTTGATCGACAGGTTGATGCCGCGCGACTTGCGATCGATGTTGATCACCATCGCGTTGACCTTGTCGCCTTCCTTCAGCACGTTGCGTGCGTCTTCGACGCGATCCTGCGAGATTTCCGACGCGCGCAGGTAGCCTTCGATGTCACCCGTCAGCGTAACGACCGCACCCTTCGCATCGACCGTCTTCACGACGCCGTCGACGATCGAGCCCTTGTCGTTCATTGCAACGTAGTTGCTGAACGGGTCGCCTTCGAGCTGCTTGATGCCCAGCGAAATACGTTCCTTCTCGACGTCGATACCGAGCACGATTGCTTCGACTTCGTCGCCCTTCTTGTACTTGCGAACAGCTTCTTCGCCAGCTTCGCTCCACGACAGGTCCGACAGGTGGACCAGGCCGTCGATGCCGCCCGGCAGACCGATGAACACGCCGAAGTCGGTGATCGACTTGATTGCGCCCGTGATCTTGTCGCCCTTCTTGAAGTTGCGGCTGAAGTCATCCCACGGATTCGGCTTGCACTGCTTCATGCCGAGGCTGATACGACGACGGTCTTCGTCGATCTCGAGGACCATGACTTCGACTTCGTCGCCCAGCTGGACAACCTTCGACGGAGCAACGTTCTTGTTGGTCCAGTCCATTTCCGACACGTGGACGAGGCCTTCGATGCCCGATTCCACTTCGACGAATGCGCCGTAGTCGGTGATGTTCGTGACCTTGCCGAACAGGCGCGTGCCCGACGGGTAACGGCGCGAGATGCCTTCCCACGGATCGTCGCCCAGTTGCTTGATGCCCAGCGAGACGCGGTTCTTCTCTTGGTCGAACTTGAGGATCTTCGCGGTGACTTCCTGGCCAACCGACAGGACTTCGCTCGGGTGACGCACACGACGCCATGCGATGTCGGTGATGTGCAGCAGGCCGTCGATGCCGCCGAGGTCGACGAACGCGCCGTAGTCGGTGATGTTCTTGACCACGCCGTTGACGATCGCGCCTTCCTTCAGCGTCTCGAGCAGCTTCGCGCGCTCTTCGCCCTGAGTTGCTTCGATCACTGCACGACGCGACAGCACGACGTTGTTACGCTTGCGATCGAGCTTGATCACGCGGAACTCGAGCGTCTTGCCTTCGTACGGGGTCGTGTCCTTGACCGGACGCGTGTCGACCAGCGAACCCGGCAGGAACGCGCGGATGCCGTTGACCATCACGGTCATGCCGCCCTTCACCTTGCCGGTGATCGTGCCGGTGACGAGTTCGTTGTTGTCGAGCGCCTTTTCCAGCGACAGCCACGATGCAAGGCGCTTCGCCTTGTCGCGCGACAGGATCGTGTCGCCGTAGCCGTTTTCGAGTGCGTCGATCGCGACGGACACGAAATCGCCCGACTGCACCTCAACCTCGCCCTGATCGTTCAGGAATTCCTCGATCGGAATGTAAGCCTCGGACTTCAGGCCTGCATTGACGACCACGAAGTTGTGGTCGACGCGCACGACTTCGGCGGAAATCACTTCGCCGGCGCGCATGTCTTGGCGGGTCAGCGACTCTTCGAACAGAGCCGCGAAAGATTCAGTATTCGGGGTAGAGGTTTGCAGGTCGGACATAAAAATCTGATTGTGCATGGATCGCTGTGCCACGCCGGCCGGAATGGCAGGCTGAAAGGGCCAGATCGATGTCCACACGGGGTTAAGGGTTCGAAACACGCTCCGCCGTTACGCGCGGAGCACCTACCGCTGCCCGCCTTCTCAGGCGGGCTGGCCGAGCGCCCGGTACCACTGCAGCACCTGGTCGACCGCTTCATCGACCGAAAGCGCCGACGTATCGAGCAGCTTGGCATCTGCTGCAGGCTTCAGCGGCGCGGCCGCGCGATTGCTGTCGCGCGCGTCACGTTCACGTAGATCCCGGAGCAAGTCATCTATATTAGCAGAAAAACCTTTTTGCATCAATTGCTTATGCCGTCTGGTCGCGCGTGCCTCGGCGCTGGCCGTCAGGAACACCTTCAGCACGGCGTCCGGGAAGATCACGGTACCCATGTCGCGCCCGTCCGCCACGAGGCCCGGCGTCTTGCGGAACGCGCGCTGGCGCGCGACGAGCGCGGTGCGCACCGGACCGTGCACGGCAATCGCCGATGCGCGGTTGCCGACCGCTTCGGCTCGGATGTCGTTCGACACATCGACGCCGTCGAGCTGTGCGCAGCCTTCGCGGAACGTGATGTGGAGATCGTCGATCAGCTTCACCAGCGCGTCGATGTCCTCGGCCTCGATGCCGTAGCGTACGCTCGCGAGCGCGGCGAGCCGGTACAACGCGCCGCTGTCGAGCAGGTGGAAGCCAAGATGCGCGGCGACGAGCGCGGCGACGGTGCCCTTGCCGGAAGCAGTCGGGCCGTCGATCGTGATGACGGGAGTCGGGTGAAAGGGTCGGGTCGATTTCATCAGAACAGTGGGGGTCAGGCTTTGGCGAGCGCGGCGAAGCGGTCGAAATAGTCGGGGAAC
Organism: Burkholderia sp. Ap-955; assembly: GCF_011753045.1. Classification (NCBI taxonomy): domain Bacteria; kingdom Pseudomonadati; phylum Pseudomonadota; class Betaproteobacteria; order Burkholderiales; family Burkholderiaceae; genus Burkholderia; species Burkholderia sp. Ap-955. The sequence goes on along the minus strand of NZ_VWWH01000017.1, from coordinate 47,519 downwards.
GTCTTGCCGACGCACTTCGGATCATTGATCCGCACAGGCACGCCGCCCAGGCTGACGAGCGAGAAGCACATCGCCATCCGGTGATCGTCGTAGGTGTCGATCGCCGCGTTCGGGGTGAGCTTTTCCGGTGGCGTGACGACGAGGTAGTCCGGGCCTTCCTCGACGATCGCGCCGACCTTGCGCAACTCGGTCGCCATCGCGGCGATGCGGTCGGTTTCCTTCACGCGCCAGCTCGCGATGTTGCGCAGCGTGCTCGTGCCGTTCGCGAACAGCGCCGCAACCGCGATGGTCATCGCCGCATCGGGGATCAGGTTGAAGTCCATGTCGATCGGCTCGAGCTTGCCGTGGTCGTGGCCGATGCCGCGCACGTCGATCCAGTCGTCGCCCATCGTCACGTTCGCGCCCATCTGCATCAGCGCGTTCGCGAAGCCGACATCGCCCTGGATGCTCGCGCGCCCCACGCCTTCGACGCGCAGCGGGCCGCCGCCGAGCGCGCCGGCCGCGAGGAAGTACGACGCGGACGACGCATCGCCCTCGACCATGATCCGCCCCGGCGAGCGGTAGCGAACGCCGGCCGGCACGACGAAGCGCTGCCAGCCGTCGCGCTCGACGGTCACGCCGAAGCGCTCCATCAGCCGGATCGTGATGTCGATGTACGGCTTCGAGATCAGCTCGCCGTCGACCTCGACGACGATCTTGCCGTCCTTCGCCTTCACGAGCGGCAGCGTCATCAGCAACGCCGTGAGGAACTGGCTCGACACGTCGCCGCGCACGCGGATCGGCGCGTCGACGGAGATGTTCGCCGGCTTGATCCGCAGCGGCGGGTAGCCTTCGTTCAGTTCGTAGTCGATCTGCGCGCCGATTTGCCTCAGACCGTCGACGAGGTCGCCGATCGGCCGCTCGTGCATGCGCGGCACGCCGTGCACGCGATAGTCGCCGCCGTTCACCGCGAGCGCGGCGGTCAACGGCCGCACGGCCGTGCCCGCATTGCCGAGGAACAGGTCGGCCGTCTTCGCGGTGAATGCGCCGCGCGTGCCCATCACGACGCAGGTGTCGCCATCGCGCCTGAGCTTCACACCGAGCTTGCCGAGTGCATCGAGCATCACGCGCGTATCGTCGGAGTCGAGCAGGTTGGTGATCGTCGTTTCGCCTTCGGCAAGCGCCGCGAGCAGCAGTACGCGGTTCGAAATGCTCTTCGAGCCGGGCAGGCGCACGGTGCCCGATGCGCTGGAGTACGGGCCGAGATCGAGATAGTCCATGGGAATCGTCCTGTTATTTCTTGACCGGTTCGGCAGCGGGCGTACCACCGCGCTCCTGCCATGCCTTGCGCGCCGCGCGCGAACGCGTGAACACCGCTTCGAGCGCCGCGCCGTCGCCGGCGTCGATCGCCGCGCGCAGCCGCGTGAGCACACGCGTGTAGCCATCGAGTTCGTCGAGCAGCGCCGCGCGGTTCGCGACACATACGTCGCGCCACATCTCCGGGCTCGACGCCGCGATGCGCGTGAAATCGCGGAAGCCGCCCGCCGCGTACGAGAATTTCAGTTCCGCGTCGGCCTCGCCGAGGATCTGCTCGACGAGCGCGAACGACAGCACGTGCGGCAGATGGCTGATCGACGCAAACACGCGATCGTGCTGCTCCGTGCTCATCGTGCGCACGTCGGCGCCTGTCGCGCGCCACATCGCGTCGATTCGGGCAACCGATTCGGGTGCGTTCTCCGGCAGCGGGCACAGCACGACGTTACGGCCGACGTACAGATCCGGCAACGCGGCCTCGACGCCGCTCGACTCGCGACCGGCGATCGGGTGCCCCGGCACGAACTGCGCGATCCGCGTGCCGAGCGCTTCGCGCGCGGCCGCGACGACATCGGACTTGGTGCTGCCCGCATCGGTGACGATCGTCGCCGCTTCAAGCCACGGCGCGATGCGCGCGAGCAACGGGCCCGTTTGTGCGACGGGCGCGGCCAGCAGCACCAGATCGGCGCCCGCCAGTGCGTCGCGCAATTGCGCGTCGTCGTCGAGCGCCGCCGCGCGGTCGATCACGCCGAGTGCGAGCGCACGCTCGACCGAAGTACGTGAACGGCCCACGCCGACAACCTCGCCCGCGCCGCCCGGCGCGCGCTCGCGCAGCGCGCGGGCCAGCGATCCGCCGATCAAGCCGACGCCGAAGATGACCAGTTTGTTGAATGCAAAGCCTGACACGACAAGAGCCAAGTTACGCGCGCAGGACGACGCCCCGCACGCGGAATTCCAGATTCCGGGCAACGGGCCCGCATCCGGCGCAACCTGCGCCGGGTGCCGCCCGAACCCGCCTTCGGCAGCGCCGATGAGCCTGCCCTGCCCGCCGGGCCCCAACGCCTGCGCGAACAGGCGACGGGCCGCCACGCCTCAGCGTGCGCGCGGATACGAACCGAGTATCTTCAGGAACGCGGCCTTCTGGCCGAGTTCCGCGAGCGCGGCCGCAACCGACGCATCGTCCCGGTGCCCTTCGATGTCGATGTAGAAGTAGTACTCCCACGTGCCGACGCGCGCCGGACGCGACTCGAAGCGCGTCATCGACACGCCGTGCCGCGCGAGCGGCTCGAGCAGCTTGAACACGGCGCCCGGTTCGTTCTTCACCGACACGATCAGCGACGTCTGGTCGTGACCGCTCTGCCCGGCCGGCTGCTTGCCGACGATGACGAAGCGCGTACGGTTGTGCGGATCGTCCTGGATCAGCGAGAACGCGATCTGCAAGCCGTAGTGTGCGGCCGCGCGATCGCCCGCGATCGCCGCGACGGTCGGATCGGCCGCCGCGAGACGCGCAGCCTCCGCGTTGCTCGCCACCGCCTGCCGCTCGAGCTGCGGCGCATTCGCCGCGAGCCACTGCTGGCATTGCGCAAGCGCCTGTGCGTGTGCGCAGACGCGCTTCACGCCGTCGAGCGTGCCGCTCTGCGTCAGCAGGTTGTGATGGATCGGCAGCGCGAGTTCGCCGCTGATCAGCAGTTGCGTCTGCAGCAACAGGTCGAGCGTGCGCGAGACGGCGCCTTCGGTCGAATTTTCGACCGGCGCGATACCGAACGCGGACGCGCCGGCCTCGACCGAGCGGAACACCTGGTCGATCGACGGGCACGGCAGCCCTTCGATCGACTGGCCGAAATACTCGAGCATCGCCTGCTCGCTATACGTGCCGACCGGCCCGAGGAACGCGACGTGGATCGTCTGCTCGAGCGCGCGGCTCGCGGCCATGATCTCGCGCCAGATGGCGCTGATGTGCTCGCTCGCGAGCGGCCCCGCGCTCATGTCCTGCAGCCGGGCGATCACTTGCAGCTCGCGCTCCGGCCGGAACACCGGCGCGTTGAAATGCTTCTTGACCTCGCCCACCTCCAGCGCCACCGCGGCGCGCTGGTTCAGGAGCGCGATCAGCTGCGCGTCGATCGCGTCGATGCGGTCGCGCAGCGGTTTCAGGCGGGAATTCAGTTCGTCGTCCATGCGTTTTGCCGTGCTGTTTGAGCAGCGCCGCCGTCAGGCGCCGCGCTGCTCGAAGTCCTTCATGTACTCGACGAGCGCCTTCACGCCCTCGAGCGGCACCGCGTTGTAGATCGACGCCCGCATGCCGCCGACGGACTTGTGGCCCTTCAGCTGCAGCAGCCCGCGCGCCTTTGCGCCGGCAAGGAAGTCTTCGTTGCGCGTTTCGTCAGCCAGGAAAAACGGCACGTTCATCCGCGAACGTGCTGCCGGCTCGACCTTGTTCAGATAGAAACTGCTCGCATCGATCGTGTCGTAGAGCAGCTTCGCTTTTTCGATATTGCGGGCCTCGATCGCTTCGAGGCCACCCTGCCGCTTCAGCCACTGGAACACCAGGCCCGCGATATAGATCGCGTAGGTGGGCGGCGTGTTGTACAGCGAGTTGTTCGCGGCGATGGTCTTCCATTCGAACGCGGACGGGCAGATCGACAGCGCGCGGTCGAGCAGATCCTCGCGCACGATCACGAGCGTCACGCCGGCCATCCCGATGTTCTTCTGCGCGCCGCCGAACAGCACGCCGTACTTCGCGACGTCCATCGGACGCGACAGGATGTGCGACGAGACATCCGCGACCAGCGGGATGTCGCCGAGATCGGGAATCTCGAACGTTTCGACGCCGTCGATCGTCTCGTTGGTACACAGATGCACGTAGGCCGGATCGTCCGACAGCTGCCATTCGGCGAGCGCGGGCGCACGCGTGAAGCCGTCTTCCGTCTTGCCGGTTGCGGCGAGATGCGGCGTGCCGTATTTCTTCGCTTCGCTGAACGACTTCTGCGACCACGAGCCCGTGACGACGAAGTCGGCCGTCTTGCGCGACCCGAGCAGGTTCATCGGCACGATCGCGTTTTCCGCGATACCGCCGCCCTGCAGGAACAGGATCCGGTGACTGGCCGGCACGCCGAGCAAGTCGCGCAGGTCGGTCAGCGCGGCCTCGTGGATCGACATGAATTCCTTGCCGCGATGGCTCATCTCCATCACGCTCATGCCGCTGCCATGCCAGTCGAGCATTTCGTCGGCCGCTTGCCGCAGCACTTCCTCGGGCATCGCCGCAGGGCCGGCGGAGAAATTAAAGACGCGCATCGTGAAAACCTCGGAGGGACGCGACCGGCTCGCCGCCGGCAGAACGCGCCAGAAAAGAAATGGCCGCTTGCGCTCGCGCGCAAACGGCCATTATCGCACTGTCGTCAGGCTCCCGCCAAACCCGGCCAAACGGCCGGGGGCGTGCCCGGACGGCTTTACTTGCCCGGCTTGACTGCTGCGACTTCCTTGTCAGCCTGCGTGCGCGTTGCCTGGATAGCTTGCGGCATGTACTTCTGCATCAGGCCGTTGACCACGTCGCGACCGACCTGATCCTGAACCTGAATGAACTTGCGGCCCGTCGGGCTCTTGTAGAACGTCGTCAGATCCTTGATCTCCGACGTGCTGTAGTACTTCGCGTAGGCGTCGTACTGAGCCGACATCGCATCGCTCTGGAACTGCTGCGTGCCGAACACCTTGCCTGCGCCGTCAACCAGCTTCGGCACCGCGTTCTTCTGCAGCGTCGGAACGGCAGCCTGCTTCTGCTTGTCGTTCAGCGTCTTGTTTTCCGACAGCGCGTCCGACAGGATCGCCGGGACGAGTTGCTTGGCCTGCATTTCGGCGCTGTTGCCGATTGCCGACACGAGCTTCGGCGCGTCGATCGCGTCGAGCAGATCCTTGATCGCTGCCTTCTTGTCGGCGTCGATCGGCGCAGCTGCCGCCGGAGCTGCCGGTGCGGAATTCGACAGCGCTTGCGCCATCGCGAACGTCGGCACCAGTGCAGCCAGCAGAACCAGTTGCTTGAATTGCTTTTGCATCATCACTCCCTTTTGGAAATATGAATGGTTGCTCGCCGGCCGCGGCGCTTCGCGCCCGCGGCGGCCAGAGTCTCATCCGTTCTTCAGGCTTCGCCGTCCGACGCCTCGTCGGCTTCGCCCTCTCCCTCTTCGGCCTCCGCGATCTGCTGCAGGCCAGAGAGCTTGGTACCCTCATCGAGACTGATGAGTGTAACACCTTGCGTGGCGCGCCCCATTTCGCGTATCTCGGAAACACGGGTGCGAATCAACACGCCGGCCGTCGTGATCAGCATGATCTGATCCTCGGCGTCGACGAGCGTCGCAGCCACGACCTTGCCGTTACGCTCGGACGTCTGGATCGCAATCATACCCTTCGTGCCGCGGCCGTGACGCGTGTACTCGGTGATCGGCGTGCGCTTGCCGTAGCCGTTTTCGGTGGCGGTGAGCACCGTCTGCTCCTCACTGCCGGCGACCAGCATCGCGATGACCTGCTGCCCGTCCTCGAGCTGCATGCCGCGCACGCCGCGCGCCTCGCGCCCCATCGGACGCACGTCGTTCTCGTCGAAACGCACGGCCTTGCCGGAGTCCGAGAACAGCATCACATCGTGCGCGCCGTCGGTGATCGACGCGCCGATCAGGTAGTCGCCTTCGTCGAGGCCGACCGCGATGATGCCCTTCTTCATCGGACGGCTGAATGCCTCGAGCGGCGTCTTCTTCACGGTGCCGAGCGACGTTGCCATGAAGATGAACTTGTCGGCCGAGAATTCCTTGACCGGCAGCACGACGTTGATCTTCTCGCCTTCCTGCAGCGGGAACATGTTGACGATCGGGCGGCCGCGCGAGTTGCGCGAGCCCTGCGGCACTTCATAGACCTTGACCCAGTACACGCGGCCGCGGTTCGAGAAGCACAGGATGTAATCGTGCGTGTTCGCGATGAACAGCGTCTCGATCCAGTCGTCTTCCTTCATCTGTGTCGCCTGCTTGCCGCGACCGCCGCGCTTCTGCGCACGGTACTCGGACAGCGGCTGCGACTTCACGTAGCCCGCATGCGACATCGTGACGACCATGTCCTGCGGCGTGATCAGGTCTTCGGTGTTCAGCTCGGTCGCGTTCAGCTCGATCTTCGAGCGGCGCGCGTCGCCGAACTCGGCCTTCACCGAGGTCAGCTCCTCGCCGATCATCGTCGTGATCCGCTCGGGGCGCGCGAGGATGTCCAGCAGGTCGGCGATCTGGGCCATCACTTCGCGATACTCGCCGATGATCTTGTCCTGCTCGAGGCCGGTCAGGCGCTGCAGACGCATCTGCAGGATTTCCTGGGCCTGCGTGTCGGACAGGCGGTACAGCCCGTCGGCCTGCATGCCGAACGCCGGGTTCAGGCCTTCCGGGCGGTACGCGGAGCGGCCGCCGGCCGCCGCGTTCTCGCTCTCGGCACGCGTGAGCATCTCGCGCACGAGCGACGAATCCCACGGCTTCGCCATCAACTCCGCCTTCGCGATCGGCGGCGTCGGCGCGGCCTTGATGATCGCGATGAACTCGTCGATGTTCGCGAGCGCGACCGCGAGACCTTCGAGCACGTGGCCGCGTTCGCGAGCCTTGCGCAGTTCGTAGATCGTGCGGCGCGTCAGCACTTCGCGTCGATGCGACAGGAAGCACTGCAGGATTTCCTTCAGGTTCAGCAGCTTCGGCTGGCCGTCGACGAGCGCGACCATGTTCATGCCGAACGTGTCCTGGAGCTGCGTCGCCTTGTACAGGTTGTTCAGCACCACTTCCGGCACTTCACCGCGCTTGAGCTCGATCACGACGCGCATGCCGCTCTTGTCGGACTCGTCGCGGATGTCGGAGATGCCTTCGAGCTTCTTCTCGTTGACGAGTTCGGCGATCCGCTCGAGCAGCGAGCGCTTGTTCACCTGGTACGGCAGCTCGTCGACGATGATCGCCATCCGCTGGCCGCGGTCGATCTCCTCGAAGTGCGTGGCCGCACGCATCACGACGCGGCCGCGCCCGGTGCGATAGCCGTCGCGCACGCCGGCGACGCCGTAGATGATGCCCGCCGTCGGGAAATCCGGCGCCGGGATGATCTCGATCAGCTCGTCGATCGTCGCTTCCGGGTTGGCCAACAGGTGCTGGCACGCGTCGACGACTTCGTTCAGGTTGTGCGGGGGGATGTTGGTCGCCATGCCGACCGCAATACCCGACGAGCCGTTGATCAGCAGGTTCGGGATGCGCGACGGCAGGACCGACGGCTGCATTTCGTTGCCGTCGTAGTTCGGCTCGAAATCGACCGTTTCCTTGTCGATGTCCGCGAGCAGTTCGTGACCGATCTTCGCCATGCGAATTTCGGTGTAACGCATCGCCGCGGCATTGTCGCCGTCGATCGAGCCGAAGTTGCCCTGCCCGTCGATCAGCATGTAGCGCAGCGAGAAGTCCTGCGCCATCCGCACGATGGTGTCGTAGACCGCGGTGTCACCGTGAGGGTGGTACTTACCGATCACGTCACCGACGATACGCGCCGACTTCTTGTACGCGCGATTCCAGTCGTTGTTCAGTTCGTGCATCGCGAACAACACGCGCCGGTGCACGGGTTTCAGGCCATCGCGGACATCCGGGAGGGCACGTCCGACGATCACGCTCATCGCGTAATCGAGATACGAACGGCGCATTTCCTCTTCTAGGGAGGTGGGCAGGGTCTCTTTGGCGAATTGATCCATGTATCCGTATCGTTTCGGAGCGAAGACGGCGAACGCCTTTCGCGTGGGCGCTGCATGCGCAACGCAACGCGAGATTCTAACATGCGCCCATCAGCCGCCAATTCGCCCCCTCTATATATGAATAGCAAAAATCGCGGCGTCAGCGAATCGGCCGCAATTGCACCTCGCAATCACACCCGACTCGGCATCACAGACGATTGCCGCGTCACGTGTTTCTCGCGCACGAGTAAACAACTGCATTCATCGGCGCAATTTCGCCGCCACACTCTTGACAATCTCTAAAAGTTACGGCAGGCCAGTGTTGCGCATGCACCACAAAGTTGAAGCGATCTTGGGGTGGGGAGGATTTTTTTTCGTAGGAAGGGAACGATATGGCAAAATGCCAACGCACTGAAAGTTAGACGCTGCTCGAAGTCTACACAGAGGCGGCGCCGCGTTTTTTGTGCCGCACCAATGTTATACTTCGAGCAATGTATGACTTGTCACCGTCAACAGGCTCGCAGTAAACCTGCGGTAATCTCAATTTCGAGAGGAGAAATATGAATAAACTTTCAAAGCTCGCGTTCATTGCAGCTACCGCAGTTATGGCTGCATCCGCTTCGGCACAGTCGGTGCCGGCGTCGCGCCAAGCCGTCAATGACAACTGGGTCAACGGCACGGGCGAATGGGTGTGGATGAACGGCACGAACGAGCTCTGCTGGCGCGATGCGTTCTGGACGCCGGCCACCGCCAACGCGAAGTGCGATGGCGCACTGGTCGCCCAGGCACCGGCACCGGCACCGGTCGCTCCGGTCGCTCCGGCAATCACGAGCCAGAAGATCACGTATCAAGCTGACGCACTGTTCGACTTCGACAAGGCAACGCTCAAGCCGCTGGGCAAGCAAAAGCTGGACGAACTGTCGTCGAAGATCCAGGGCATGAACACGGAAGTGGTCGTCGCAACGGGCTACACGGACCGCATCGGTTCGGACAAGTACAACGACCGTCTGTCGCTGCGCCGTGCGCAAGCCGTGAAGTCGTACCTGGTCAGCAAGGGTGTGCCGGCCAACAAGATCTACACGGAAGGCAAGGGCAAGCGCAACCCGGTTACGACTGGCTGCAACCAGAAGAACCGCAAGCAACTCATCGCCTGCCTCGCACCGGACCGCCGCGTGGAAGTCGAAGTTGTTGGTACGCAAGAAGTCCAGAAGACGACCGTTCCGGCAAACTAAGCCGCGGTTTTCGACTGCTTCAAAGCCCCGCTCCGGCGGGGCTTTTTCATTGACGCCCGTCCACGCGCTCGCCGCTTCGCCGCTCGTCCGCTTCCTTATATACTCGGGGCTGACGAATCGCAGCACCGCCCTCCTCCCGTAGCCCGTTTGCCGACATGACCAACGCCGATCCGCACGAACTCCAGAAATTCAGCGACCTCGCCCATCGGTGGTGGGATCCGAATGCCGAATTCAAGCCGCTGCACGACCTGAACCCGGTCCGGCTCGGCTGGATCGATGCGCATGCGCACCTCGCCGGCAAGCGCGCACTCGACGTCGGCTGCGGCGGCGGCATCCTGTCCGAATCGATGGCCGGACTCGGCGCGCAGGTGAAAGGCATCGACCTGTCGACCGAAGCACTCGGCGTCGCCGACCTGCACAGTCTCGAAAGCGGCATCTCGGTCGATTACGAGGCCATCGCTGCCGAAGCGATCGCCGCGCGCGAACCGGGCACCTATGATGTCGTCACGTGCATGGAAATGCTCGAGCACGTGCCGTCGCCCGGCGATATCGTCGCCGCTTGCGCGACGCTCGTGAAGCCGGGTGGCTGGGTGTTCTTCTCGACGCTGAACCGCAACCTGAAGGCATACCTGTTCGCCGTGATCGGCGCGGAGTACATCGCTCAAATGCTGCCGAAGGGCACGCACGACTACGCGCGCTTCATCCGTCCGTCGGAACTGGCCGGCTTCGTGCGGGCAACGGATCTGCACATCGTGGAGATCAAGGGCATCACGTATCACCCGATCGGCAAGCGCTTCGCGCTGTCGAACGACGCCGACATCAACTACCTCGTCGCGTGCCGTCGCGGCGCGTGACCTTCCAACCGGCATGACGACTCCCCTCTCGACCGCGCAGGCTGCCCTCGACGAACCGCGCCTGCTGCACTGCGATGCCGTGCTGTTCGACCTGGACGGCACGCTCGCCGACACGGCCCCCGATCTCGCGGCCGCCGTCAACAAGATGCAACGCGTGCGCGACCTGCCCGAGACACCGCTCGACGTTCTGCGCCCGCTGGCCTCGGCCGGCGCACGCGGCCTGCTCGGCGGCGCGTTCGGCATCGATCCGCACACGCCCGGTTATGAAGCGATGCGCGACGAGTTCCTGGCCAACTACGCGACGGATCTGTGCGTGCATACGACGCTGTTCCCGGGCATCGGCGACGTGCTCGACGAACTCGACGCGCGCGGCGTGCGCTGGGGCATCGTCACGAACAAGGCGATGCGGCTCACGGCGCCGCTCGTCGACCTGCTCGGTCTCACGCCGCGCGCCGCCTGCGTCGTCGGCGGCGACACAACGCCGCACCCGAAGCCGCACCCAGCCCCGCTGCTGCATGCGGCCGACCAGTTGACGCTCGCGCCTGCGCGCATCGTCTACGTCGGCGACGACCTGCGCGACATTCAGGCCGGCAGCGCCGCCGGCATGGCGACGGTCGCGGCGGCGTACGGCTATTGTGGTGATGGCGCCGCGCCGGCCGACTGGCAAGCGCAGCATCTCGTCGACACGACGCTGCAACTGCGCGAACTGCTGCGCGATGTTGGGCTATAATGATTGATCTTATCCGCGGGGGCGACCTGGTTTCGACAGGGGTTGTGAAGCGGCTAGGGCATGTCGAGGACCCGTCACCTCGTTAATCAATGGGAAAATCGTAACTGCAAACGACGATACGTTCGCACTGGCAGCCTAACGGCCGCCGTCCTCTGCCTAGTTCACTGACGGGCTAGTGTCGCAAGACCGGTAGCAATACCGCCAGAGGTCATTTACGTCAGTTAAGCCCTGTCGGCGTCGCGACGCCAGGGTCGAAAACCTAGCGAATCGCCGTAGCGCAGCGTGTTCGTCCGCGTCGCTGCGGTTAAATCAAATGACTGAACTAAACATGTAGAACTAGTCGTGGAGCGCTTCTGGACGCGGGTTCGATTCCCGCCGCCTCCACCAAATTCCGCGCTCGCCGCACGAACCCCGCATGACGCAAGTCTGCGGGGTTTTTTGTTGCCGGCGAAACGCACTCGCCCTCTCCTTCCGAAAAAGCGCCCAGCCACGGGTGGGCCGGGCGGAATGCCACCGGACTTCCGGCGACAGGAGGTGACGGATAGCCTGCCGTGCCCGCGCACTCATCGATCGCGCCAGGCAGCGGCCCGCCCGGGTGCTGCGGCTCCAGACGCGACGCGTCGTCGCACCCGGCATTCACGCACACCGGGCAATACGCGGCTTAGCTGCCGCGATACAGCGACTTCATTTCTTCAGCGGTGGCCGGGCGCACGCCCATTGCGCGCGAACCCGATGCCGACACGCCCTGCGCCTGTGCACCGTAACCGCTAGCGTCGGCGCCTTGCGCTTGCGCCAGCGCGGCGCGCTGCTGCTCTGCAACACGCGCCGTGGCAGCCTGGATCGCTTCCGGATAGTGCGGATCTTCACCGCGAGCGGAGTTGTAACCTGCCTGCTGCAACTGGACCAGTTCGGCGCGAACCTGTGCGCGGGTGATCGTCGAGCCCGACTGGGCGAACGACACGACCGGGGCAACGAGAGCGGCAGCAACGACAACGGCTTGAACGAGCGACTTCATGATGACCTACCTCCAGATTTGTCTGTGTTCGCGGTGAACACCTTGTTCATCGCTGACAACCCGAAGTTTATGTAGGCGGATGCTTAAGAATAAGGCAGGTTTCTGGAAGACATCCTTCCTGATTTACGGGTTAACCCTAAATCACCCGTCAGGCCGGCGATGCGCATCCCCCTGCATCGCCCGGCGTCGAATCGCATGAAGATGCGCCGGAAAGCAAAAGCCCCGCGAAGCGGCAACGCTTCGTGGGGCTCGGACAAAATCGGAAATCGCACGGGCGTCCTGCTGCCACCGGTCTGCCAGGTCGGCGTGCGAGCGCAACACCCGCCAGTCGAACCGGTGCCGCGGGCCCCTCGTGGGGACGCGCCCGTCAACCAGGTTACCGGCTATCCATCGGACACTTCAGGTTGCAGCCGTTCGGATCGCCCAGGTCGCCCTTGCGGCGCAAAGCCGACTTCTTGCCGCTCTGGTATTTCTCCGACGGCGCGGACGCCGCGAACGGCATCTGCGGATGCTCGTTCAGGCGAAACTGTTCACTCAGGATACCGCCAGGCACACCGGGCGAATTCTGCGCGAGCGCGAACGGCGAAACAGCGGCCAGCAGCCCCGCGGTCAACACTGCCGCGGTGAGGGGAACGGAAAATTTCATGGCGGGATGACGCTTGAAATGCGTGCTTGTTGGAACGTTGGTCAAGCGGCAAGCGTAGCGTAAATCCCCTGCTGCTGCATCGCGGTTCGATTGCGTCCGCGTTACCGGGAATTGCCGTCCGGCACGCTCGCGCCGTCGCCGCCGGCCAGCCCCGACGCGATGCTCGCCAGCGTTCCGCACGCAGCCGGATCGTAGCCATCGAGATGCGCGACGCGCTCGACGAAGCGCGCATCGCGCAGCAACGCCAGCACACCGGCAAGCGGCCGCGCGTCGAGCCGCGCGCGTTCGCACGCAAAGTAATAGTCTTCGTCGACGACCGGGATGAAATCGAGCCCGAAATGATGGGCGGCCGGCTCGACGCCGAAGCCGAGATCGGCCATCCCGCTCGCGACGAACGCCGCGATCGCCGAATGCGTAAGCTCGGCCGACGCGTAGCCGTCGATGCGCTCGGGATCGATGCCGATCGCGCGCAGCGCAAGATCCAGCAGCATGCGCGTGCCCGACCCCGGCTGGCGGTTGACGAAGCGGATGTCATTGCGCGCGAGATCCGCGAGCCCGCGAACCTGCTTCGGGTTGCCGCGCGGAATGAACAGCCCCTGCTGGCGCCGTGTCAGGTGGATCAGCACATGGCGCGTATCGTCGAGCCACGGCCGGTAGATCTGTGCGCACTGCGCGCGAAACGCGCCGCGCGGCAGATGGAAGCCGGCCAGGTCGCATTCACCGCGGGCAAGCGCCTGCACGGCCTCGACGCTCTCGCGATACTTGATGTCGACAGCCGCCTGCGCATCGACCAGCGCGGAGACGAGCGTCGCGACCGCGTAGCCGTGCGACGCGTGAATACGTACGGCGCCGTCCCGCTGCGCGAGCCGCCGGTTCAGGTCGCTCGCCACTTCGGCGGCCAGCGTGCGCAGGTTCCCGTCGAGCCGGCTGCGCGCGAGGCGCTGCGCATCGACGACGGCCTGTCCGAGCGCCGACAGCGTCGAGCCCTTGCCGCGCGCGGTTTCGATCAGTTCCCCGCCGATGCACGCCTCCAGCGCGCGCAGCATGCCCCACGCGTGCCGGTAGGACAGCCCTTTCGCTTGCGCGGCCTGCGCAATGCTGCCCGTGTCGGCCACGAGTTCGAGCAACGGCGCGACATCCGACAGGCTGGCCGCACGGCCTTCCGTGTCGCGCACGGTCAGATACGCGTCGCATTCGATGCGAATCAATTATGCACTCCGATTTCCTATTGCGACCGCCAAATCTTCCGCTTATCGTTGGTCAAAATCAATCAGAGCGAAGTCTCGATGTGCACTATATGAATTTCGAGCACATATGAGATTTTGGAGGAGCACAACTGATGTCCCCGAATTCCCAAGCGCCCGACGCACTCGTCGAGCGCCATGCGCGCGCCGGCCGGTCGCTCGTGGCGATCCTGCACGCGATCCAGGACGACGCGGGTTACGTGCCGCCCGGCTGCGTCGCGCCGCTCGCCCGCGCACTCAACCTGTCGCGCGCGGAAGTGCACGGCGTCCTGACTTACTACCACCACTTCCGCACCGCGCCGCCCGCCCGCGTAACGATCCAGATGTGCCGCGCCGAAGCGTGCCGCAGCATGGGTTGCGAAGCGCTGGCCGCGCATGCGGAAGCCCGCACGGGTTGCCGGTTCGATGCGGCGCACGGCGATACCGCCGATGCGCATGCGCCCGGTGACGTCGCACTCGAATCGGTCTACTGCCTCGGACTGTGTGCGCAGTCGCCGTCGCTGACGGTCAACGGTGTGCTGCATGCCAAGGTCACGCCGGAGAAATTCGACGCGCTGCTTGCCGACGCGGTCGCCCACACGCCGGAGGCCGCATGACGACCCGCATCCATGTCCCGCGCGATTCGTCCGCGCTGGCACTCGGCGCCGACGCGCTCGCCGCCGCGATCGAGGCGGAAGCCGCACGCCGCGGCATCGCCATCGACCTGGTCCGCAACGGCTCGCGCGGGCTGCTATGGCTCGAGCCGCTCGTCGAGGTCGGCACGGCCGCCGGCCGCGTCGGCTATGCGAACCTGTCGGCCGCCGACGTGCCGGCCCTGTTCGACGCAAACTGGCTCGAAGGCGGCACGCATCCGAGCGGCGTCGGGCTCGTCGACGCACTGCCCTATCTCGCGCGCCAGCAACGCCTTACATTCGCCCGCATCGGGCTGACCGACCCGCTGTCGATCGACGACTACCTGCAATACGAAGGCCTCGCGGGCCTGAAGAACGCGCTCGCGCTCGACGGCGATGCCGCGTGCGAAACGCTGATCGAATCGGGGCTGCGCGGCCGCGGTGGTGCTGCGTTCCCGGCCGGCATCAAATGGCGCACGGTCCGGCAAGCAAGCGCCACGCAGAAGTACATCGTCTGCAATGCAGACGAAGGCGATTCGGGTACCTTCTCCGACCGCCTGATCATGGAATGCGATCCGTACTGCCTGATCGAAGGGATGATCATCGCGGGCGTCGCGACCGGCGCGACGGTCGGCTACATCTACGTGCGCAGCGAATATCCGCACGCAATCGCCACGCTCGAAGCCGCGATCGTCCGCGCACGCGAAGCCGGCTGGCTCGGCGAGCACGTGCTCGGCTCCGCGCACGCGTTCGAGCTGCACGTCGCGAAAGGCGCGGGCTCGTACGTGTGCGGCGAGGAAACGGCGCTGCTCGAATCGCTCGAAGGCAAGCGCGGCGTCGTGCGTGCGAAACCGCCGCTGCCCGCGCTCGCCGGCTTGTACGGCCAGCCGACCGTCATCAACAACGTGATCACGCTTGCAACGGCGCCCGTGATCTTCGCGCGCGGCGCGGCGTTCTATCGCGACTACGGGATGGGTCGCTCGCGCGGCACGCTGCCGTTCCAGCTCGCCGGCAACATCCGCCACGGCGGCCTCGTCGAACTCGCGTTCGGCGTCACGCTGCGCGAGCTGCTGTTCGACTTCGGCGGCGGCACAGCCAGCGGCCGGCCCGCACGTGCCGCGCAGGTGGGCGGCCCGCTCGGCACCTACCTGCCCGACCACCAGTGGGACGTGCCGCTCGACTACGAAGCGTATACGGCGATTGGCGCGGTGGTCGGCCACGGCGGCATCGTGCTGCACGACGACTCGTCGAACCTCGCCGAGCTGGCCGAATACGCGATGAAGTTCTGCGCGATCGAGTCGTGCGGCAAGTGCACGCCGTGCCGGATCGGTTCGACGCGCGGCGTCGAGACGATCGCACGCATCCGCCACGGCGATACGTCGGAGCGGCAGGTCACGCTGCTGCGCGACCTGTGCGACACGATGCTGGCCGGTTCGCTTTGCGCAATGGGCGGCATGACACCCTACCCGGTGCTGTCCGCGCTCGACCATTTCCCCGAAGATTTCGGGCTCGCTGCCGGCACACCTGCCGCGTCGGGTCCGGTCAAGGCTGCGGCCTGACCCAGAAGGAGCCCTGCATGTCCCTCGACACGAACAACGTCCGCCAAGGCGGCTGCGGCTCGGGCCAATGCGCGTGCAAGAACGCTGCGCAGGCGCGTGCCCTCGATCCGTTCGACGATACCGACTACGGCACGCCGCAACGGCATGCCGATACCGACGTCACGCTCGAAATCGACGGCCAGCCGGTCACGGTGCCGGCCGGCACGTCGGTGATGCGTGCGGCGATAGAAGCCGGCGTCAACGTCCCGAAGCTCTGCGCGACCGATTCGCTCGAACCGTTCGGCTCGTGCCGGCTGTGCCTCGTCGAGATCGAAGGCCGGCGCGGTTATCCGGCGTCATGCACGACACCTGCCGAAGCGGGCATGAAGGTGCGCACGCAGTCGGACCGGCTGCAGTCGCTGCGTCGCAACGTGATGGAGCTGTACATCTCCGACCATCCGCTCGACTGCCTCACCTGCCCCGCCAACGGCGACTGCGAGCTGCAGGACATGGCGGGCGTCGTCGGGCTGCGCGAGGTGCGTTACGGCTTCGACGGCGCAAATCATCTGCGCGACAAGAAGGACGAATCGAATCCGTACTTCACGTACGACCCGTCGAAGTGCATCGTCTGCAACCGCTGCGTGCGCGCCTGCGAGGAAACACAGGGCACGTTCGCGCTGACGATCGCCGCACGCGGCTTCGAATCGCGCGTCGCGGCCGGCGAAAGCGAATCGTTCATGGCGTCGGAATGCGTGTCGTGCGGCGCGTGCGTCGCCGCCTGCCCGACCGCCACGCTGCAGGAAAAATCCGTCGTGCAACTCGGGCAGGCCGAACACTCGGTCGTCACGACCTGCGCATACTGCGGCGTCGGCTGCTCGTTCAAGGCGGAGATGAAGGGCACGCAGGTCGTGCGCATGACACCGCACAAGAACGGCCTCGCGAACGAGGGCCACGCGTGCGTGAAGGGACGCTTCGCGTGGGGCTATGCGACGCACAAGGACCGCATCACGAAGCCGATGATCCGCGAGAAGATCACCGACCCGTGGCGCGAAGTCAGCTGGGACGAAGCACTCACCTACGCGGCAACGCAATTCCGCAAGCTGCAGGACAAGTACGGCCGCGATTCCATCGGCGGCATCACGTCGTCGCGCTGCACGAACGAGGAAACCTACCTCGTGCAGAAGCTGGTGCGCGCCGCGTTCGGCAACAACAACGTCGACACCTGCGCACGCGTGTGCCACTCGCCGACGGGCTATGGCCTCAAGACGACGCTCGGCGAATCGGCCGGCACGCAGACGTTCGCATCGGTCGGCCAGGCCGACGTGATCGTCGTGATGGGCGCGAACCCGACCGACGGCCACCCGGTGTTCGGCTCGCGGCTGAAGCGGCGCGTGCGTGAAGGCGCGAAGCTGATCGTGATCGACCCGCGCCGCATCGACGTCGTCGACGGCCCGCACGTGAAGGCGACCCACCACCTGCAGTTGCGCCCCGGCACCAACGTCGCGATCGTCAACGCCCTCGCGCACGTGATCGTCACCGAAGGGCTCGTCGCCGATGCATTCGTCGCCGAGCGCTGCGAGACGCGCGCATTCGAGCAATGGCGCGAGTTCGTCTCGCGTGCCGACAACTCGCCGGAGGCGACCGCCGACGTGACGGGCGTGCCGGCCGAGCTGGTACGCGAAGCCGCGCGCCTCTATGCGACGGGCGGCAATGCCGCGATCTATTACGGACTGGGCGTGACCGAACACGCGCAGGGCTCGACGACGGTGATGGGCATCGCGAACCTCGCGATGGCGACCGGCAACATCGGCCGCGAAGGCGTCGGCGTCAATCCGCTGCGCGGCCAGAACAACGTGCAGGGCTCGTGCGACATGGGCTCGTTCCCGCACGAACTGCCCGGCTACCGGCACATCGGCGACGAGGTCGTGCGCACGCAGTTCGAAGCAGCGTGGTCGGCGAAGCTGCAACCGGAACCGGGGCTGCGCATCCCGAACATGTTCGACGCGGCGCTCGACGGCACCTTCAAGGGGCTTTACTGCCAGGGCGAGGACATCGTCCAGTCGGACCCGAATACGCAGCATGTCGCGGCCGCGCTGTCGGCAATGGAATGCATCGTCGTGCAGGACATCTTCCTGAACGAGACCGCGAAATACGCGCACGTGCTGCTGCCCGGTTCGTCGTTCCTCGAGAAGGACGGCACGTTCACGAACGCGGAACGCCGCATCTCGCGCGTGCGCAAGGTGATGCCGCCGCTCGCGGGCTACGCCGACTGGGAAGTCACGCTGATGCTGTCGCGCGCGCTCGGCTACGAGATGGACTACGCGCATCCGTCGGAAATCATGGACGAGATCGCGCGACTCACGCCGACCTTCTCGGGTGTGTCCTACGCGAAGCTCGATACGCTCGGCAGCATTCAGTGGCCGTGCAACGAGCACGCGCCGGAAGGCACGCCGACGATGCACATCGACGCATTCGTGCGCGGCAAGGGCAAGTTCGTGATCACGCAGTTCATCGCGTCGCCGGAGAAGGTCACGCAGCGCTATCCGCTGATCCTGACGACGGGCCGCATCCTGTCGCAGTACAACGTCGGCGCGCAGACCCGCCGCACCGAGAACGTGCAGTGGCACGAAGAGGACCGCCTCGAGATTCATCCGCACGACGCCCAGGATCGCGGTATCCGCAGCGGCGACTGGGTGGGCATCGAGTCGCGCGCGGGGCAGACGGTGCTGCGCGCGCTCGTGACCGAACGCATGCAGCCGGGTGTCGTTTATACGACGTTCCACTTCCCCGAATCGGGCGCGAACGTGATCACGACGGACAGCTCGGACTGGGCGACGAACTGCCCCGAGTACAAGGTGACGGCCGTGCAGGTGCTGCCCGTCGCGCAGCCGTCCGACTGGCAGCAAGCGTATGCGCGCTTCAACGCGGAGCAGCTCGACCTGCTCGAGCGCCGCGCCGCCGCGACCGCCGGCGTGACGACAGGCAAGTGAGGAAGCGATGGACAACGGACACCTGATCGACATGGCCAACCAGATCGGCGCATTCTTCGAATCGATGCCCGATCGAGACGAAGCGCTGACCGGCATCGCCGACCATATCCGGCGCTTCTGGGAGCCGCGGATGCGTCGCGCGTTTCTCGCGGCGCTCGACGATCCGTCGAGCGAGGCCGGGCAACGTGCGGCACCGATCGTGCGCGACGCGATCGCCGTGCACCGCGCGTCGCTCGTACCCGCCGCGGCGAGCGCCTGAGCGTACCGCTACGCGGACCGCGACATGCCCGCGAACCAGCTTTCGCAGTGGCGCAGCAGCGCGTTCGCGTCGGTCGCCGTGCGCCCGCGCACGGCGACGTAACCATCCGGCCGAAGCAGGTAAAACGACGGCCGCGAGCGGCCGTATTCCTGCGCGAGCCCGGCATCGCCGCCTTCGGGATCGGTGACGCGCCAGACGCGCACCGCATCCGGCATGATCCGGTCGAGCCCCTGCACGAGCGCCTGCGCATCAACCGGCATCGGCGGCACCGCGCCTGTGTCGGCATTCACCGGCTCCTCCAGCAGCAGCAACGTGAAGCTCGCCGGATCGTGCAGGTCGTATAGCCGCGCCGTTCCGGGCGCCTGACCGAGCGGCCCGTCGAGCACCCGCACGCGCGCATCGGGTGCCCGCTCGCCTGCGCGCGGCCCACCGTCGAGCACGCGCTCGAGCGTAAGCGGACTCTTCCGGTACTGCACACCGAGCTCGCTGACCGTGCGCCGCACCGCGTCGCGCATCGGCCCGAACGACGCCAGCACCGGCACGACGTGATCGCGCAGCAGCTTCATCGCGCCGCGCTCCGCTTCGACGATCTGCGTGACGAACCCGGTCTGCCGCAACACGTCGCGCTCGATCGGATGACGCTCCGCGTGATACGTGTCGAGCAGCCGCTCGGGCGCGCCCGCGCCGAGCACGCGCGCGAGCTTCCAGCCGAGATTGAACGCCTCCTGGATGCCGGTGTTCATGCCCTGCGCGCCGGCCGGACTGTGGACGTGCGCGGCGTCGCCCGCGAAGAACACGCGCCCGTGACGCAGCCGGTCGACCATCCGGCTGTGCAGATGAAAATACGACGACCAGGCGAGATCGCTCGGCGAGATCGACGCACCGGCGCGGGCACGCACGATCGCGTCGCATTCCGCGAGCGACGGGGGCGACGCATCGGGTGACGCGTCGCTACCGGGCGGCCGGTCGGCCACGAGCCGGTAACGGCCGCCGCCCATCGGAAACAGGCCGGCGATGCCTTCGGATGTCGTGAACAGGTGGATCTCCTCGTCCGGCCAGTCGGGTATCGCCGCGAAATCGGCAAGCAGGAAGGTCTGCTCGAACGCATGCCCGGTGAAGCCCAGGCCGAGCAGATGCCTGACCGTGCTGTGCGCGCCGTCGGCGGCGATCAGGTACGACGGCGAGAACGATTCGTCGCGGCCGTCGGCGCAGCGGATCGACACGTCGAGCGACGCGCCGCCCGCCTCGCACGCGGTCAGCGTCGCGCCGCGCTCGACCGTCACGCCGAGCCGGGCCAGATGGTCGGCAAGCAGGCGCTCGGTGATGGTCTGGTCGAGAAACAGCAGGTATGGATAGCGCGTTTGCAGCGGATCGAAATCGAGCCGCGCGATCACGCGGCCGTCCGCATGCAGTGCGGCCGCATGGGCACGGTGACCGAGCGCGAGAAATGGCTCGACCGCGCGATGCTGCTCCAGCAGTTCGAGCGTGCGCGCCTGGATGCCGATCGCGCGCGAATGCGGCGCGGGCGCGGCGAGCCGATCGATGATGCGCACCGGCACGCGGGCCCGCGCGAGGCTCATCGCCGCGGCAAGGCCGGTCGGCCCCGCGCCGACGATCAGCACGGGCCGGATATCGGGCAGTGTGTCAGCCATGAGAACCTCGATGACACGCAACCCTGCAAGTCTACGCCGCTCCGCGTGACGGGGCCATATGCCGATCGACCGACGCGCGGCACTATCACGCGGTGTGGGAAAATACGCGCTTTCCGCCAGTTTTCGCGTTATGGATTCCGCATTCGACCAGGCGTATGCCGCACACCGCGCGGGCCGCCTCGCCGAGGCCGAGCACGGCTATCGCAACGCGCTCGCCTCCAATCCGGCCGACGCCGACGCGCTGCATCTGTTCGGCGTGCTGCGGCACCAGCAGGGCCAGCACGCCGAGGCGGCCGATCTCGTCGGCCGCGCCGTCGCGCTGCGGCCGGGCGATGCCGCGCTGCAGCTCAATCTCGGCAACGCGCTGAAGGCACTCGGCCGGCTCGACGAAGCCGTCGACCGCTTTCGCAACGCGCTGACGCTCGCGCCCGAATTTCCGCTCGCGCACTACAACCTCGGCAACGCGTATGCGGCGCTGCAGCGCCACGACGATGCGATCGATGCATTCGGCCGCGCGCTGCGGCTCACGCCCGACGATGCATCGATCCACAACAATCTCGGCAACGCGCTGAACGCGCTCGGCCGCCACGACGACGCGATCGCCGCGTTCCATCGCGCGCTCGAGCTGCGGCCCGGGCATGCGGGAGCGCACAACAACCTCGCGATGGCACTGAACGCGATGGGCCGCGCCGACGACGCGATCGCGCATTTCCAGGCCGCGATCGCCGCGCAACCGCGCTTCGTCGCCGCCCATTTCAATCTCGGCAACACGTTCGATGCGGTTGGCCGGCATGCGGAGGCGGTCGCCGCGTTCGAGGCCGCGCTCGCGCTGCATCCGCCGTTTCCGCTCGCGCTGTTCGGGCTCGCGAACGCACTGAGCGCGCAGGCCCGCCACCGCGATGCACTGCCCTACTACGAGCGTGCCGTCGGTCTCGATCCGTCGTTCAGCCTGGCCTGGCTGAATCTCGGCAACGCACATCACGCGCTCGGTGCGCACGAGATGGCGCTGCGCGCCTTCGACCAGGCGCTGCGCGTCGCGCCCGATCTCACGCTGGCACGGCTGCACCGCGCGGTCACGCTGCTGACGCTCGGCGACTTCGCGCGCGGCCTGCCGGCCTACGAAGCGCGCCACGACACGCCGGGCGCGACGCCGCTCGGCGCGCTGCCGCGCTGGCAAGGCGAGCCGATTGCGTCGCGCACGCTGCTGATCCGCGCGGAACAGGGCTTCGGCGACACGCTGCAGTTCGTCCGCTTCGTGCCGCTCGCCCGCGCACGCTGCGCGCGCGTCGTGCTCGAAGTCCAGCCGGAACTGGTTACGCTGCTGGCGCCGGCCGCGGCGCGCTGGCGCGTGACGCTCGTCGCACTGGGCGCGGCAAAACCGCCTGCCGCGGATGTCGCGTGCACGCTGATGAGCCTGCCGTTCCTGCTCGGGCTTCAGACGAAGGAGGACATCGTCGCGGGCTCGCGCTACCTCGACGCGCCCGACGGCGCCGGCCGGCGCTTTCGCGGCTCGCTCGGCGGGCAGTCGAAGCGCAAGTTCGGCCTTGCGTGGTCGGGGCGCCGGCAGGCGCAGGAAAACCGTTCGATGCCGTTCGACGCACTCGCACCGCTGCTCGCGCTGCCGGACATCGACTGGATCGTGCTGCAGCCCGCACTCGACGACGATGAATGCGCGCGCGTCGACGCGCATCCGCGCGTGCATCGGCTCGACGGCCGGCTGAACGACTTTGCCGACACGGCCGCACTGATCGATCGGCTCGACGGCGTCGTCACGATCGATACGGCGGTCGCGCACCTCGCCGGCGCGCTCGGCAAGCCGCTGTGGGTGATGTTGCCGTTCGCGCCCGACTGGCGCTGGTTCACCGGCGACGACTGCCCGTGGTATCCACAGGCCAGGCTCGCCCGCCAGCCCGCGCCGGGCGAATGGCACGACGTGGCGGCCGCGGTCGCCGGCATGCTGCGCGAAGCCTGAACGCAGACGAAAAAAGGGAGCGCGCCGCGCTCCCTTTCTCATTCCATTGCGTGCGGCCGGCGCCGCGC
Source organism: Burkholderia sp. Ap-955 (assembly GCF_011753045.1). Classification (NCBI taxonomy): domain Bacteria; kingdom Pseudomonadati; phylum Pseudomonadota; class Betaproteobacteria; order Burkholderiales; family Burkholderiaceae; genus Burkholderia; species Burkholderia sp. Ap-955. Next base: position 24,703 of record NZ_VWWH01000017.1, on the reverse strand, counting down.
GTCATACGGCTGCCGGTCAGGCCGCCTTGTACTGGTTGCGCGCGTCGGGCGTGCGATACAGCACGAGTGTCGCGATCAACCCGCAAATCGCGGCAACGCTCAGCCACAAACCCGGCGCCGCCTTGTTCCCGGTTTGATGAATCAGCAGCGTCGAGATCGCGGGCGTGAAGCCGCCGATCGTCGTCGCCAGGCTGTAGGCAAGCGAGAAACCGGCCGTGCGCACGTCGGCCGGCATCACTTCGGTCAGCGCGACGACCATCGCCCCGTTATACGACGCGTACAGGAATGACAGCCACAGTTCGACCGCGAGCAGCCGCAGGAACGACGGATCGCCGACGAGCCACAGCACGGCCGGGTAAGCCGTCAACAGCGTCAGCACGGTGAACGCGATCAGCACCGGGCGACGACCGACGCGGTCGGACAACGCACCGGACAGCGGCAGCCACACGAGATTGGAGATCCCGACGCAGACGGTCACGACGAGCGCGTCGAGCGACGACAGGTGCAGCACTTCCTTGCCGAACGTCGGCGTATAGGCAGTAATCATGTAGAACGACACCGTCGTCATGATCACCATCCCCATGCCCGCCACCACGATGCCCCAGTTGTCGAGCATCGAACGCATGATCTCGCCCATCGTCGGACGATGACGCTTCGCGAGGAATTCGTCGGTCTCCTTCAGCGAACGACGGATCAGGAACAGGAACGGCACGATCAGGCAGCCGATCAGGAACGGAATGCGCCAGCCCCACGCGGTCATCTCCTCGACCGGCAGTGCGCGGTTCAGCAGCACGCCGACGAACGCGGCGAACACGACGGCCACCTGCTGGCTGCCCGACTGCCACGACGTATAGAACCCCTTGTGCCCCTTCGTCGCGATCTCCGACAGGTAGACCGACACGCCGCCGAGTTCGACGCCCGCCGAAAAGCCCTGCAGCAGCCGGCCGAGCAGCACGAGCGCCGGCGCGAGCACGCCGATCGTCACATAGCCGGGTATCGCGGCCACCGTGAGCGTGCCGAGCGCCATCAGCCCGAGCGTCAGGATCAGCCCCTTGCGGCGGCCGTGATGGTCAATGTACGCGCCGAGCACGATCGCGCCGACCGGCCGCATCAGGAAGCCCGCGCCGAACACCGACAGCGACAACATCAGCGACGCGAATGCGTTGCCGCTCGGAAAGTAGGTTTTCGCGATGGCCGACGCATAATAGCCGTAGACCATGAAGTCGTACATTTCCAGGAAGTTGCCGCTGACGACCCGGAACACGGTGCGGACTTTCGATTCCTGCGCGATGGCGTGTGACGCTGTGGACATGTTTTTCTCGCTCAGCTCGGATGGCGCGAATCCGCGCCGCATGGATCCGACGACGCACGCGGCGCCGGGCCGGCGCGCACGGGCATCGCTGCCCGCCGGCGGCGCGCCGCGCAACGACGCGCGCACCGGCATGGTTCGCGCATCATGCCACGCCAACCCGACATTTGCCTTGAGTCGCCCTGCCAGTGCGGTCGCCGCGTCCTCCTCGTACGAGTCGTCCCGAAACGGAAGCAAAAATCGGATTGATCTGATCGACCGGCCTTCGCCGGCTGACCACAATGTCTCGATTTGCAACCACAGTTCGGCGCCGCACCGGCACGGTTGCCCGTGTCGCATGGCGCACCGCCCTCATGACCCCATCGCCCCTCGTCCCCGTTGCAGGCGCACTCGCCCGCCCTCGCGTCGCTCCGCTCGATCACGTGCCGTCGTTCGGCCGCGAGTGGACCTTTCGCGGCACCCCCGGTGCGCGGCCCGGCAAGCACTGCCTCGCGACACTGACGACGTCCTGCATCGACGTGGACCGGCCGCACCGCGCATGCCACTGGCAGCCGCTGCCCGCCATGGCGTCGGCACCGAGTCGTGCCGGGTCGCCGGTTGCACTGCCTGCCGCTGCGAGCCCGTGTTCCCACCGTATCGCCGGCGGCGCTCGCGACCGGCGTGCGAAGTACGCGATCTGCTGGACTATCGGCGCGCTCGGCATCATCGGCTGGCTGATTGCCGCGCATGAACCGGTTGCGGGGTTCGGGCCTGCATACGCGATTCACGCGGCAGGTGGCGTACCGGTTCACGGTAGGTCGTCGTCCGGTACGGTGCGGGTCGCCGCGGGTCAACCGCGTACGTCGACGAGTGCGCCACCGCCGCGCAGGACGGCAGCGCCTGTCGCGACAATGGCCGCGTCACCGCCGACCACGCACCAGGTCGGGCATCGTCCCGCATCGCTTCGTCCGAAGGCAACATCCAGCGTGCCGCCGACAGCCACTGCCGCATCGCCGCGCTCGGGCGGCAAGCGCATGGCGGTGGCGCCGGTCCGAACACCAACCGTGATGCGGATGGCTAAGCGGCCGCCGATCCGCGGCAGCACGGTCGACGCCCGCACACGCGATCGGCTCGCCACATCGCCGCGTGCAGTGGCCGATACGCGCGACACGCTCGACGATCCGCTCACGCTGATCGCAATGGCAAGCGCGCTGCGTGCTACCCAGCCTGCCCGCGCAACACACGCACCCGCTACCGGCGTGGACTGGACGGCACAGCTGTCCCACCGCCGCCTGACCGATACGCCGGACGCATTCGCGCGCTGACGGCCCGGCCATAAAAAAACCCGGCGAAGCAAGCTTCGCCGGGTTTTGCTCGTCTCCGCGTCCGTCTGACGATGCGTTACTTGTGCGCGGGCAGCCCCGTCTCGGTCTGCTTCTCGAGCTGTCGCACCTGCTCCTGCAGATCGCGCAGCTGCAACTGCGCGGCCCGCTTCTCGACCTGCAGCGCCTGCGTCTGCTCCTGCGCCGAGCGCTGCCGCTGCGCGACTTCAGCCTGCTGGCTGCGCGCAACGCTCAGGTCGGCCTGCAACTGCTGAGCACGATTCGCCTGCAGCGCGATCACGCGTTCAAGAAACGCCTTCTGCGCCTCCAGCTCGGTGCGGCGGATCTCGATATCGGCGAGTAGTACGGTCTGCTGAACGAAGTTCGCGTACACCATCTCCGCGCGGTTCTTCTCCTGCGACCGGATCACGCGCCACAGATGCTTGTCCTGGAACAGCGCGACGTAGTACGTCATCTCGCGCGGGTCGAACATCAGGCTGGCACCGTAGCTGCCGTTGTATGTCGTGCGCATCTCGACGATCCGGCCGTCGTGCAGCATCTGCGTCAGCTCGGCGACGTTGCCTTGTGCGGATGCATCCGTCGCGGCCGCGGCGGATGCATCCGTGTCGCCGCGCAGGCTCGTGACCGCCGGACGCGTACCGGCGGCGGGCGCCGTCGCGTCAGCGGCCCAGGTCGCGCCCGCTTGCGCGCAGGCAGCCAGCGCAACGATCCACGTGGCACATCGTGCAGGGAAAAATTTTCGGAAAACCAACGTCAGACTCCGGCGAACGAATCGGAACTCGCGATTATCGTTCAAAACGAAACGGCCGCATCTCGAATTTGTCGGGATGCGGCCGGCCTTCGTCCGACGCGAAGAATACGGCTTGCTACAGGCGGGTTTCGCGCGCCGCGCGCAGGAATGCATCGAGCAGCGGCGTGCAGTCGAGCAGCTCCGAACCGCCGGCGCGATGGAACTCGGGGTGCCACTGCACGCCGACGACGAACGGCGAACGGCGATGGCGAATGCCCTCGATGATCCCGTCGCCGGCCGACACGGCTTCGATGTTCAGATCGCGGCCGAGATCGCGGATCGCCTGGTGGTGGATCGAGTTGACGATCGCTTCGCTGCGCCCCGGGAACATGCTCGCAAGCGTCGACGAATCCGGGAAGCGGATCGCGTGACGATGCTGGTCGTAATGCTCGCTCACGTGCGCATTCGCGGTCGGCACGTCGGTGGCGATGTCCTGGTACAGCGAGCCGCCGAACGCGACGTTGATCAACTGGCAGCCGCGGCACACGCCGAGCACAGGTTTGCCGGATTCGACGAACTCGTGCAGCAACTCGAGCTCGTACATGTCGCGCACGCGATCGCCCGGCCATTCGGGGCGGGCGTCGGATGCGGCATAGGTTTGCGGCGATACGTCTGCGCCCCCCTGCAGCAGCAGGCCGTCGAGATGCTTCGCGTAGTCGCGCAGGCGGATGTTGCTCGGGTGAATCATGCCCTGGTGGCCGACGGTCGGAATCATGAACACGAGCACGTCGCGTGACATGACCCAGTGGGCGATCGATTCCTCGAGATACTGGAGCGTCTTGCCCCGCAGCCCCTTCGCACCCGGTTCCGGATGGAAGATCCGCGCCGACACGCCGATGCGCAGCGTGCGCTGCGTGATGCGCTGGCCGGCACGGTCGAACAGCCGGCGGGCGCGCGCGGCCACGATCCGTCCGAATACCGACCACGGCGTATCGCTCTGCTTCAGATAGGCCGGCGGCGCATTCTGCGCGTTCGCGGGCGGCGGGCGCGGCGTGTCGAAATCAGGCTGCGCGCCGAAACCGGGTGGCGGCGTTCCAGCCTTCGACGGCGCGGCGGCGGCAGCACCATTGATGGCGGCACCGGGCGCACCGGGCGCACCCGGCTCGGACGCGGCCGTCACCGGTGACGCGCCGTCGGCAGCAACGTTCCGCGCGGCGGCCTGGGCGGCCGGCGCATCGGGCGCTTTCGCCGGATTGGGACGGGGGGAATCGGAAGAAACGGAGGCGTTGCCGGGCAGACCGGCCGGGGAAGGCGTGTTTTCGCTCATGACGATGGTCTGGTACGTCGCTCACGCGTATGGATAAACGAGGATTCATTATGCTTCAGCGCGCGATCGAGCGGCAAACCTGCAACATCCTGTCGATATTGTTGCAAGTCGGCGGCAAACTGCGTCGGGGAGCGTCCCCGCCCGCGCGCCGGCTATGCCGATGCGGCACCGCCAGTACTGGACACCAGTGATATATCACAATAATATCCACGCATCGCCCACGTTTCCCGACCGCCTGCGCCATGATCGCGCCCCGCCCGGCCGCTGCGCCGCACCCCGCATGAATGCCCTCGCCGACGTCACCCGCGAGCACCCGGCCGCACCGACGGCCAGCCTCGCCGACCGCGCGTATGCACTGATCCAGCGCGACATCATCACGATGCGCCTGAAGCCCGGCGCCGCCCTCAACGAAGCCGACCTCGTCGCCCGCACCCGCATCGGCCGCACGCCGGTGCACCAGGCCGTGCATCGGCTCGTGCTCGAGGGGCTGCTGTCCGTGATGCCGCGCAAGGGATTGATGGTGCAGCCGCTGTCGCTCGACGACATCGTCGCGGTGATCGACGTGCGGCGCATCAACGAAGCACACTGCGCGGAACTCGCCGCGCGCCATGCGACCCCCGAGGACCTCGCGCGCCTGTCCGCGCTGCTCGACGACGGGCAGGCCTGCGTCGACACGCACGACGTCGAAGGCATGATGGAACTCGACCGCGCATTCCACCAGGCGATCGCCGCGGCCGCGCGCAATGCGGTCCTCGCCGACATCCTGCGCGGCCTGCATGAGCGCTCGCTGCGCTTCTGGTTCGTCACGCTGTCCGAACCTCACCATCTCGCCGACGTCCAGCACGAGCACCGCGAACTGTTCGATCGGCTATCCGCGCGTGACGCCGCCGGCGCACGCGCGGCCGTTGAAAGTCATATCGATTCGTTCCGCTCCACGCTTCTTCAACATCTTCGCCCCTGAGCCGCCCATGACCTCTTTCACGCCCTTCCCCCCGCTCGCCCAACTCGCCGCCGACCTTGCCGCCGGCCGGACCACGAGCCGCGCGCTCGTCGACACCGCGCTTGACCGGATCGCCGATCCGTCGGGCCAGGGCGCCGTCGTCTTCACCGAAGTCGATGCCGACAACGCGCGTGCGGCCGCCGATGCGCACGACCGGCTGCGCGCCGCGGGCACCGTGCTGTCGCCGCTCGCGGGCATTCCGGTGTCGGTCAAGGACCTGTTCGACGTCGCGGGTCAGGTGACGCGCGCGGGTTCGCGCGTGCTCGACGGCGCGCCGGCCGCGCGCACCGACGCGGTCGCCGTCGCGCGGCTCAAGCGCGCGGGCGCGGTGCTGGTCGGCCGCACCAACATGAGCGAGTTCGCGTTCTCGGGGCTCGGGCTGAACCCGCACTTCGGCCATCCGCGCTCGCCGTACCACCGCGACGTGCCGGGCGACGCGCGGATTTCCGGCGGCTCGTCGTCCGGCGCGGCCGCGTCCGTCGCCGACGGGATGGCCGCCGTCGCGCTCGGCACCGACACGGGCGGCTCGATCCGCATTCCGGCCGCGCTGTGCGGGCTGACGGGCTTCAAGCCGACCGCGAGCCGGATCCCGACGCAAGGCGGCGTGCCGCTGTCGACGACGCTCGACTCGTTCGGCCCGATCGGCCTGACGGTCGCCTGCTGCGCGCTCGTCGACCGGATGCTCGCGGGGCTCGAGCCGCACGTGCCAGCCGCCCGGCCGCTCGAAGGCGTGCGGCTCGGCGTGCTGACGAACTACGTGACGGACGGCGTCGATGCCGACGTCGCGGCCGCGCTCGACACCGCGCTCAAGCATCTCGAAGCCGCCGGCGCGATCGTCACGGAAGTGCGTTTCCCCGCGCTCGACCGGCTGCCGGACGTCAACCGCTTCGGCTTCTCGCCGATCGAGGCCTACGCATGGCATCGCCCGCTGCTCGCAAAGCACCGCGACCAGTACGACCCGCGCGTGCTCACGCGGATCCTGAAGGGCGAACCCGCGAGCGCGGCCGACTATCTCGACCTGCTCGCCGCGCGCACGGCGATGCTCGATGAAGCCGCGCACACGGTCTGGTCGCGCTTCGATGCGCTCGTCGCGCCGACGGTGCCGGTCGTGCCGCCGCGCATCGCCGACCTCGAAGCGGATGACGATGCCTTCACGCGCACCAACGCGCTGATCCTGCGCAACCCGAGCGCGTTCAACTTCCTCGACGCATGCGCGTTGTCGCTGCCCTGCCATCCGCGCGACGCGGCCCCGGTCGGGCTGATGCTCGCGGCCGCACCGCATCGCGACGACGCGCTGCTCGCGATCGGCCAGGCGGTCGAGGCCGTGCTGAACACGATCCGCTGAGCGCAGCCAACCGGGCGCCGGCGGACAGGGCGCGCGGTGCGGCAGGTTGCCGCACGCGCGCTGTCAGTTTCGTGCCAGACCGTTCGCGCTAAAATCGCGCGATTGTTTTCCGGACCGACCGACGAGGAACCCCGCCGACATGAACGACTACACGCTTGCACTCCGCCGCGAACGCCGTCTGCTGATGCTGCTCGGATGGGTGTGCATCGCCCTGCTGGCCGGCGCGCTGTATCTGCAGTACGTGAAGAACGAAGACCCGTGCCCGCTGTGCATCATCCAGCGCTACTTCTTCTGCGCGATCGGGATCTTCGCGTTCCTGGCCGCCGGGATCCGCAACTGGCGCGGCGTCTGGGTGCTCGAGCTGCTGATCGCGATCGCCGCGGCCGGCGGCGTCGGCACGGCCGCCCGGCACCTGACGATCCAGATGAATCCGGGCTTCAGCTGCGGCTTCGACACGCTGCAGCCGATCGTCGACAGCCTGCCGCCCGCGCAGTGGTTCCCCGGCATGTTCAAGGTCGCCGGGCTGTGCGAGACCGTCTATCCGCCGATCTTCGGCATCCTGCTGCCCGGCTGGGCGCTGATCGGCTTCGCCGTGATCCTGCTCGCGGTCGTCGCGAGCCTCTGGCGCCATCGCCGCAAGCTCGCGGCCTGACCGGCCGGCTTCGTACCGTCCTGCGCGCGGCCCGTTCGCCCGGGCCGCACACCGCCGGCCGGTAGCCGCCCGGCTCAGGCGCGCCCGCCGGCCCGGCCCGGCGAGCCGCATCCGGCCCGCCAAGCGTAAACACCTACCCCGCCGCCGCCCGGGTCTCCGGGCGAACGTGCATCGCGCGACTTCCGCGCCCAGCCCCGCCACGCCTGCGTTTCGGCCCGATATGCACGCATCGGCGCCCCGATCCCGCGCGGCGGGCCTATGATCGACATGATCGCCTCCTGATAGCCCGGATCACCGCCCAGCGATGTTCCCGTCGCCTTGCGGTGCTATCTTCGTGACTGGATGGCGATCTACGTGCGCGAGGCCAGGCGGTCTCCCCCCCCTGCGTAACGCGCGCCCGATCCGCAATGTCGACTGGATTCATCATGACAACGCAAACCATCCGCATCCGTCACCCTCATGGCGTCCGCGCATCCGGCGGTGCCGTCCGCGCGCGCCGTCGGCGCGCTGCCGCCGCACTGCATCAGCCGTGCGGCCGGCCCGCCTCGCTCCCGTCCGTCATCGTTGCCGTCACGCCCGCCAGCTCGCGCCGCGTGTCGTGCCGCGTCGTCCCGAACGGAGCGTGCTGATGGAAGCCTGGCTCGGCGATCTGCAGCAACTGCTCGCGCACGGCGAAGCGGCCGTGCTCGTGACGGTCGCGCACACCGACGGCTCCGCGCCGCGCGAAGCCGGCACCAAGATGCTCGTCACGCGCGACACGGCCCGCCATACGATCGGCGGCGGTCATCTGGAATGGAAGGCGATCGAGATCGCGCGGCATCTGCTGAAGGATGGCGCGCACGTGCCGCACGCGCGCCGGCTCGAACGGCTCGCGCTCGGCCCGAGCCTCGGCCAGTGCTGCGGCGGCGCCGTGGTGCTCGCGTTCGAGCGGCTCGATGTGGGCGATCTCGGCTGGATCATGTCGCTCGCGAAGCGTGTCGCGGCCGGCGCCGCGACCGTGCGTAGCGTATCATTCGGCCCCTCGCCGGGCGCGCCGCTGTTGAGCGAGCCCGAATCGGAAGCCGCGCGTGCCGACTGCCTGCTGTGGGAAACCGGCGGCGTGTCGCTGATGACCGAAACGATCGCGCCGTATGCGTTCCCAGTCATGCTGTTCGGCGCCGGGCACATCGGCACCGCGCTCGTGAAGGTACTGGCGACGCTGCCGTGCCACGTGCGCTGGATCGACGGGCCCGATGCGGTGTTCCCGCCGGCCGACGCGCTCGCCGGCATCGGCAACCTCGCGATCGAAGCGGCCGCTGCCCCGGCCGACGCGGTCGACGCCGCACCGCCGCAGTCGTATTTCGTCGTGATGACGCACGACCACGCACTCGATTTCGTGCTGGCCGAGCGCATCCTGCGGCGCGGCGACTACGCGTACTTCGGGATGACCGGCTCGCATGCGAAACGCGTGCAGTTCGATCATCGCCTCGCCGCGATCGGCATCGACCCGGCCCAGGTCGCGCGGATGCGCTGCCCGATCGGTGTCGAAGGCATCATCGACAAGGCGCCCGAAGTGATCGCGATCTCGGTGGCTGCGCAATTGCTGCAGGCCGTCGAGGCAAACGCGAATGCGTCCACGCAGGCTTCCCCTATCTACTGACCGACCAAGAACGACGCCATGACCCCGACATTCAAGGACAAGATTGCCCGCGCGCCGAAAGCGGAGCTGCACATCCATATCGAAGGCTCGCTCGAGCCCGAACTGATCTTTGCGCTCGCGCAGCGCAACGGCGTGAAGCTCGCGTACGACTCGATCGACGCGCTGCGCGCCGCGTACGCGTTCACCGACCTGCAGTCGTTCCTCGACATCTATTACGCCGGCGCGAGCGTGCTGCTGACCGAGCAGGATTTCTACGACATGACGGCCGCGTACTGCAAACGCGCGCTCGCCGACAACGTCGTCCACACCGAGCTGTTCTTCGATCCGCAGACGCACACCGAGCGCGGCGTATCGATCGAGACGGTGGTCGCGGGCATCGAACGCGCACTCGCCGATGCCGAACAACGCGGGCTGTCGAGCAAGCTGATCCTGTGCTTCCTGCGCCACCTGTCCGAAGAGGACGCGCTCGCGACGTTCGAATCCGCTCTCCCGCTGTTCGAGCGCTATCGCCATCGCCTGATCGGCGTCGGCCTCGACTCGTCCGAGCTCGGCCATCCGCCGACGAAGTTCGCACGCGTGTTCGAGAAGGCGCGCGCGCTCGGGCTGAAGCTCGTCGCACACGCTGGCGAGGAAGGCCCGCCCGCCTACATCTACGAAGCGCTCGACGTGCTGAAGGTCGACCGGATCGACCACGGCGTGCGCAGCATCGAGGACGCGGCACTCGTCGAGCGTCTCGCGAAATCGCGCACGGCGCTCACCGTGTGCCCGCTGTCGAACCTGAAGCTGTGCGTGTTCGACGACATGGCGAAGCACACGCTGAAGGCGCTGCTCGATCGCGGCGTCGCGGTGACGATCAACTCCGACGATCCGGCCTATTTCGGCGGCTACGTCAATGAAAACTACTTCGCGACGGCCGAAGGGCTGCAGCTCACGGATGCCGAAGTCCATGCGGTGATCCGCAACGGCTTCGAGGCGTCGTTCATCGAACCGGCGCAGCGCGACGCACTGTACGCGCGCCTCGACGCGTACTGGCAGGCCGCGTGACGGCCGGCATCGAGGCACGCTAGACAGATGAAACACGGCAACGGCATCCGCTTCGCGACCACCGGCCCGGCCTTGCGCCGGGACGACCGCGTGCGTGAGCGCGCGGCGACGGCGCTGTTCGTCGTCGCCCGCGCGTGCCTGCCGTCGCGATTTGCCGTTTCGCTCGCCGCCGCATCGGTCGTGAGCGCAACGGCTGCGAGGCCCGCCGGCAACCACTCGCTGGCGGCTTCGGCCGCCACGTTCGCCCGCGCAATCGCATCCGGTCGTGCCGCACGCAGCGTGCCGCACCCGCTCGCCAGGCGCCACGTTGCCCCCGTGCGGCGTCGCCCGTTTTCTTCTGTTCGCCTTACCTTGATGCAGGACCATTCGTCATGACGCAAACCGCTTTCCGTTCCCAGCTGCTGACCTTCAACGGCGACCCGGCGCAATCGAGCCAGGCCGCGAACTACGAGACCGACGGCCTCCTGGTCGTCGACGACGGCAAGGTCGTCGCGGCCGGCCCGTACGCGCAGCTCGCCGCGACGCTCGCGCGCGACGCGATCGTCCATGACCTGCGCGACAAGCTGATCGTGCCCGGCTTCATCGACACGCACATCCACTATCCGCAGACGGACATGATCGCGTCGCCGGCGCCGGGCCTGCTGCCGTGGCTGGACAAGTACACGTTCCCGACCGAGCGCCAGTTCGGCGATCCCGAGCATGCGCGCGAAGTCGCCGACTTCTTCGTCGACGAACTGCTCGCCTGCGGCACGACGAGCGCGCTCGTCTACTGCACGGTGCACAAGCAGTCGGCCGATGCGCTGTTCGCGGCGAGCGATGCGCGCGACCTGCGGATGATCGCGGGCAAGGTGCTGATGGACCGCAACTGCCCCGAATTCCTGCGCGATACCGCGCAATCGGGTTATGACGACAGTGCCGAGCTGATCGACCGCTGGCACGGCAAGGGCCGCCAGATGTACGCGCTCACGCCGCGCTTCGCGCCGACGTCGACCGAGGCGCAGCTCGAGGCGTGCAGCGAGCTCGCGCGCCGCCATCCGGATGTGTTCGTGCAGAGCCACGTCGCGGAGAACGTCGACGAGGTGAAATGGGTGGCCGAGCTGTTCCCCGGCCATCGCAGCTATCTCGACATCTACGACCGCTACGGGCTGCTGCGTCCGCGCGCGGTGTACGGCCATTGCATCCACCTCGACGACGAGGACCGCCGCCGGATGGCCGAGACGCGCACCGTCGTCGCGCACTGCCCGACATCGAACTTCTTCCTCGGCAGCGGGCTGTTCGATTTCGACAAGGCCGGCGAATACGACGTGCCCGTCACGCTCGCGACCGACGTCGGCGGCGGCACGTCGTTCTCGATGCTGCAGACGATGAACGAAGCGCACAAAGTCGCGCGGCTGTCGGGCCACCACCTGACCGCGACGCGGATGTTCTGGCTCGCGACGGCCGGCGCCGCGCAGGCACTCGACCTCGCCGATACGGTCGGCACGCTCGCACCGCGCACCGAGGCCGACTTCGTCGTGCTCGATCCGCAGGCCACGCCGTTGCTCGCACGCCGCACGAAGCGCGCGGATTCGCTCGAGGAGCTGCTGTTCGCATTCGCGCTGCTCGGCGACGACCGCGCGGTGTACCGCACCTATGCGGCCGGCCAACTCGTCCACGAGCGCGGCGCGGCACGCCGCCCCGCCGCATAATGACCTGCCGGGGTTCGCCCCGGCACGCGTGAGCATCGACCGCCGCGCGCGCCGGGCCGCCGAGATTCCCGTACGCCGATCCCGCCCCGACTCCGGGCACAGCGCCCGCCAACCGCTTTCCCGCGCGCAACGCACCGTGCTAGAATTCGCCGCTCATTGGGGAGTAGCCGCTCCGCTCGATGTCCCGCGCTCCCGGCGCGCATCGTGACGGAGGCGTCCGTCAACAGACTTGGCCGTACGGCCATGGCGGACGCAGCCACCTAGGCCTGGCGAGACCGATGGTTCACAGCGCGCCGCATCAGGGCCCGGCGCGCGGTGGATCGTCGCTCGCACGCACAACATCGGCCCGTGGAACCCCATACGTGTCCCAAGCCTTCCTGATCTCCACCGGCGCCGTCGCCCTCGCTGAAATCGGCGACAAGACCCAACTGCTTTCCCTCGTACTGGCCGCGCGCTATCGCAAGCCGGTGCCGATCATTCTCGGCGTGCTCGTCGCGACGCTCGTAAACCACGGTTTCGCCGGCGCGCTCGGCGAATGGCTCGGCGTGCTCGTCACACCGTCGATCATGCGCTGGGCGCTCGCGTTCTCGTTCATCGCGATGGGGCTGTGGATTCTCGTACCGGACAAGCTCGATGCCGACGAAGCCAATGCCAACCGCTCGCGGCTCGGCGTGTTCGGTGCGACCCTCGTCGCATTCTTCCTCGCGGAAATGGGCGACAAGACGCAGATCGCGACCGTCGCGCTGGCCGCGCGCTTCCAGGACTACATCGGTGTCGTGGCCGGCACGACGTTCGGGATGATGCTCGCGAACGTGCCCGCGATCCTGCTCGGCGACCGCTTCTCGCATCGCCTGCCGACGAAGCTCGTGCACGCGATCGCAGCCGTGCTGTTCGTCGTGCTCGGCGCGCTGGCGCTGCTGGGTATCGGGGTCTGACGGAAGGGCATGACCGGCGCGGCCGGACGGCCGCGCCGAGCGGGATACCGCGTTACTTCGCGGCGGCGGCACCCGAAGCGGGCGCCACGGGCACCGCGCGCTCGTTGGCGGCCGGCGCCGCCGCGCCGCCGCGCTTGTCGACCGGCAGCCGGACCGAACGGACCGCGCCGTTGGACAGCGGGAAATCGGCGAGCGCGCTGCGCGCGAGGAACGGCATCGCATACAGCAGCGTGCCGTTGTCGCCGGTCGTGCGCGCGGACACGTTGTACACCTCCTTGCCCGTCGCGCGCTCGGTGATGCGGATGCCGAGCGTGTAGTCGAACACCTGGTACGTCTGCGCGACGTAACCGGCCGGCATCGGCCCCCAGGGACCCCACGGGCCCCACGGCCCGCGCCGCCAGTACGGCCCGGGCGCGAACCACGGATCGTAATAGACCGGCTGCGGTACCGTCACGAGATCGCTGCCGACCGCGTAGGTCAGCCCCACGAGATACCGCGCCTGCGCCTGCGGCACCTGCCGGAACGCATACGTCGACAGCTCGTTCGCGACGATCGGCTCGTAGGTCGACTGCTCGATGCTGTTCTTCTGCGCCTCGGTGCGCGTGAACGCATAGGTGCGTGTCGCGTCACTGCCGCTCCAGTCGGAGAAGGCCGTGACCTGGGTCGTCACGTAGCTGGTGCAGCCGGTCAGCAGCGCCACGCACAGCACCGCCGCCCAGCCCGCACCGCGTTGAATCCATTCGCGTTTCATGTTGATCCTCTTCGATCCGTCACCCGTTCGTCGCACCGCGCGAACCGTAACGGGATGCCGATAATACGCGGACTCCCGGAACCGGTAAAAAGTTCGCCCGGCACGCGGCCGCCAGCCTTTGTACAATGGCCCGGTTCGCCTGGCCCGTGCCACGGGCCCGTCCCCCACTCCACCGATCTCGACGACCATGTCCGACAACGCCTCTTCCACCGTGATCCGCCGCGCCGACTACACGCCGCCGGCCTTCCTCATCGATTCCGTCGCGCTCGAATTCGATCTCGCGCCGGCCCGTACGATCGTCAGGAACACGATGCGCGTGCGCCGCAATCCGGACGCCGCGCCCGCGCCGCACCTGGAGCTGATGGGCGAAGCGCTCGAATTCCTCGGCGCACACCTGGACGGCGCGCCGCATGGCGCCGTGCGCGCGCACGAACACGGGCTGACCGTCGAGAACGTCCCCGAAGCCTTCGAGCTGACGCTCGAAAGCGCATGCGCACCCGACCAGAATACGACGCTGTCCGGCCTCTACGTGTCGAGCGGCAACTTCTTCACGCAGTGCGAAGCCGAAGGTTTCCGCCGCATCACCTACTTCCTCGACCGCCCCGACGTGATGGCGTCGTATACGGTGACGCTGCGCGCCGACAAGGCCGCGTACCCGGTGCTGCTGTCGAACGGCAACCTCGTCGATTCGGGCGACCTGCCCGACGGCCGCCACTTCGCGAAATGGGAAGACCCGTTCCGCAAGCCGAGCTACCTGTTCGCGCTGGTCGCGGGCAAGCTGGTCGCGATCGAGGAAACCATCACGACCGGCTCCGGCAAGGAAAAACTGCTGCAGGTGTGGGTCGAGCCCGCCGATCTCGACAAGACGCGTCACGCGATGGATTCGCTGATCCACTCGATCCGCTGGGACGAAAAGCGCTTCGGACTCGAGCTCGATCTCGACCGCTTCATGATCGTCGCGGTCGGCGACTTCAACATGGGCGCGATGGAGAACAAGGGGCTCAACATCTTCAACACGAAGTACGTGCTGGCGAACCCCGAGACCGCGACCGATACCGATTTCGCGAACATCGAGTCGGTAGTCGGCCACGAGTACTTCCACAACTGGACCGGCAACCGCGTGACCTGCCGCGACTGGTTCCAGTTGAGTCTGAAGGAAGGGCTGACGGTGTTCCGCGACCAGGAATTCTCGGCCGACATGGCCGCGGGCGACGACGTCGAATCGGCGGCCCGCGCGGTCAAGCGCATCGAGGACGTGCGCGTGCTGCGCCAGTTGCAGTTCGCCGAGGACGCGGGCCCGATGGCGCATCCGGTGCGCCCGGAAAGCTACGTCGAGATCAACAACTTCTACACGATGACGGTCTACGAGAAAGGCTCGGAAGTCGTGCGGATGTATCAGACGCTGTTCGGCCGCGACGGCTTCCGCAAGGGGATGGACCTGTACTTCAAGCGCCATGACGGGCACGCCGTGACCTGCGACGACTTCCGTCACGCAATGGCCGACGCGAACGGGCGCGACCTCGCGCAGTTCGAGCGCTGGTACAGCCAGGCCGGCACGCCGCGCGTGTCGGTGCGCACCGCGTACGACGCGGCCGCGCGCCGCTATACGGTGACGCTCGCGCAGGGGTACGGCGACGGGTCGCCGGCCGCGCGCGAAACGCAGCAAGGGCCGCTGCTGATCCCGTTCGCGATCGGCCTGATCGGCCGCGACGGCCGCGACCTGCCGCTGCGTCTCGACGGCGAAGCCGCCGCCGCAGGCACGACGCGCGTGCTCGACTTCACCGACACCGAGCAGACCTTCACGTTCGTCGACGTACCGGAACAACCGCTGCCGTCGCTGCTGCGCAATTTCTCGTCGCCGGTGATCGTCGAGTACGACTACAGCGACGATGACCTCGCGTTCCTGCTCGCGCACGACAGCGATCCGTTCAACCGCTGGGAAGCCGGCCAGCGCCTCGCGACACGCGCGCTGCTGACGCTCGCCGCGCGTGCGGCCGCGAACGAGCCGCTCACGCTCGGCGAGAACTTCGTCACCGCCTTCCGCCGCGTACTGACCGACGCGACGCTGTCGCCGGCATTCCGTGAACTCGCGCTGACGCTGCCGTCGGAAACCTACCTCGCCGACCAGATGGCGGAAGCCGATCCGGCCGCCGTGCATCGCGCACGCCAGTTCGTGCGCCGCCAGCTCGCCACCGCGCTGCGCGCGGATTGGCTCGCCGCATACGCGCAGCACCAGACGCCCGGCGCCTACGAACCGACGCCGGAGGCCTCCGGCCGCCGCGCGCTGAAGAACCTCGCGCTCGCGTATCTCGCCGAACTCGAGGATCCGGCCGATGCGGTGCGCCTCGCGACCGCGCAATACGATGCGGCGAACAACATGACCGATCGCGCGGCTGCACTCGGCGCACTGCTGTCCGCCGCGGCCGCCGGCGCGACCGAACCGGCCGAGCACGCGCTCGACGATTTCTATCGTCGCTTCGAGAAGGAAGCGCTCGTGATCGACAAGTGGTTCGCAATGCAGGCGGCACAACGCGGCACGCCCGCGCAGCCGACGCTCGCAAAGGTTCGCAAGCTGCTCGCGCACCCGGCGTTCAACCTGAAGAATCCGAACCGCGCCCGCTCGCTGATCTTCAGCTTCTGCGCGGCCAACCCCGCGCAATTCCACGCGGCCGACGGCTCGGGCTACGCGTTCTGGGCCGAACAGGTGCTCGCGCTCGACGCGATCAACCCGCAGGTCGCGGCACGCCTCGCCCGCTCGCTCGAACTGTGGCGCCGCTTCACGCCGGCACTGCGCGACCGGATGCGCGAAGCGCTCGAGCAAGTCGCCGCCGGTGCGAAATCGCGTGACGTGCGCGAGATCGTCGAGAAGGCGCTCGCGTAACGCCATCTCCCGCATCGCGCCTGCGCGATACAGCCGGTGCCGCCCGTCGCGGCGCCGGCTTTTTTATGGTCTGAAGACTGCTGGAAGCGCACGCAATCGCGGGGTTCGACCGCGCCGCCTGCCGCTGGCGTCAAGCGCGTCCCGCTGGTTTCCACCGCCGGAAAGCCGGACCGGGCCGGCCGCCCGGCCATGTAACCGGACGAAAAAAGCCGGCGGCACGGGAGGCGCGGCGGGTAAAATTGCGGCTATTCAAGGATTCTTTTGGCCTTCTGGAGTCTGTCATGTCCATTGCCCGCCGCACCACGCTGTCGAAGTTCCTGATCGAACAGCAGCGTGAGACCAACAACCTCCCCGCCGACCTGCGCCTGCTGATCGAAGTCGTCGCACGCGCGTGCAAGGCGATCAGCTACAACGTGTCGAAGGGCGCGCTCGGCGAAGCGCTCGGCACCGCCGGCAGCGAGAACGTCCAGGGCGAAGTGCAGAAGAAGCTCGACATCCTGTCGAACGAAATCCTGCTCGACGCGAACGAATGGGGCGGCAACCTCGCCGCGATGGCATCGGAAGAAATGGAAACGTTCTTCCCGATCCCGGCGAACTACCCGCGCGGCGAATACCTGCTCGTGTTCGATCCGCTCGACGGCTCGTCGAACATCGACGTGAACGTGTCGATCGGCACGATCTTCTCGGTGCTGCGCTGCCCGGACGGCAAGCAGGCGACCGAGGAATCGTTCCTGCAGCCGGGCACGGAGCAGGTCGCGGCCGGTTACGCGGTGTACGGCCCACAGACGGTGTTCGTGCTGACGACCGGCAACGGCGTGAACTGCTTCACGCTCGACCGCGAAGTCGGCTCGTGGGTGCTCACGCAGAGCAACATGCAGATTCCCGAAGAGACGCGCGAATACGCGATCAACGCATCGAACGCGCGCCACTGGTACGACCCGGTCAAGCGCTACGTCGACGAGCTGAACGCCGGCAAGGACGGCCCGCGCGGCGACAACTTCAACATGCGCTGGATTGCATCGATGGTGGCCGACGTGCACCGGATCCTGAACCGCGGCGGCATCTTCATGTACCCGGCCGACAAGCGCACGCCCGATCGTCCGGGCAAGCTGCGCCTGATGTACGAAGCGAACCCGATGTCGTTCATCGTCGAACAGGCGGGCGGCGCCGCGACGACCGGCACGCAGCGCATCATGGAAGTGCAGCCGACGGGCCTGCATCAACGCGTCCCGGTGTTCCTCGGTTCGAAGAACGAAGTCGAGCGCGTGACGGGCTACCATCAAGAAAAGCAATAAATTTGCACTGCAGCACTAGACAGTGTCGCGCGACATACGTAGAATCGCGGCTCTCGATGTGACCCCAACGGGTCACATCGCAGTGAAACGAAGCGGGAAGTTTGCCGAGTCGATGCGTTTCGCGAAAACAGCAGCAGCAAGCTGAAAAAATTTCGCAAAACCTATTGCCAAGGTCTCAGATTTCACCTTATAATTTCGTTTCTCTGATGCCGGTGTAGCTCAGTTGGTAGAGCAGCGCATTCGTAATGCGAAGGTCGTAGGTTCGACTCCTATCTCCGGCACCAAGTTATAAAGGGCTGACAAGCAATGCTTGTCAGCCCTTTTCTCATTCCGGGCGCCGAATCGTGCGCTGCCCTTCTTCCCCCGTGTCCGCTCCGCTTGCGGGCATCACCCGACTCCCGCGCCGCACGCCGCCGATTACAATCGCCGGACCACTCCGCCCTTTCCGAGCATCATGCGCACCTGGCGTCTCGAGCGACCGAACCTCACCGGGCAACTGGACGTATCGCGTGCGACACGCCTCGTCGCCGCGATCGGCGGCAACGAGCCCAACGCATTCGCAGCCGAAGTGCTGAAGCTGTTCGACGATGCGCTGTCGGTCACGCAATGCACGATCTTCGCGTACGAGTTCGGCAACCGCCCGCGCACGCTATCCGTCGCCGACCATCGCGGCGGCCGCTACCTGCGCGACGTGGCCGACACCTACGCGCGACACTTCTACGCGCTCGACGGCAACCAGACGATCGTGTCGAGCGCGCATCGCGGCACGCGCCGCCACGACCTGCTGCTGCACCAGCAGGCCGGCGACGAGATCGATCATGAAGCGTATCGAGCGGCTTGCTACCGCGGCCCCGACGTGTCCGACCGGCTGTCGTTGCTGACGCAGCCCAACGATGCGAGCTGGCTGTCGATCAACCTGTACCGCGCGCATCGCAGCGGCGCGTTCCAGCCGCGCGAGATCGCGGAGATCGAAGCGCTCGCGCCGCTGATCGCGCAGGCAGCGAAGCATCATTACACGCTCGCCGGCGCGGCGCAGACCGGGATCCCGCAACGGATGCTCGCCCGGCTGCGCGGCGCGTGCCCGGCGCTGTCCAAGCGCGAACTCGATGTACTGCGCGGCGTGCTCGAAGGCCAGACCGCGCACGAGATCGGCGAGACGATCGGCGTGAAGACGTCGAGCGTCGTCACGTACCAGAAACGCGCATACCGGCGCCTGGGCATCTCGAGCCAGCGCCAGCTGTTCGCGCTCTGCCTGCAGCCCTGAACCGAACCGGCCGGTGATGACTGAATCGGGGTAAATCCCGGTCAGCCTGCTGTACCCGGAATGGGGACAGCGGATTTCCGCACGGCTTCCATACTGCTCCGACTGCCTGCACGCGTTGCCCCGGCGCGCGTGCACGTCGAACTGCCCTCCCCTGGAAGCCCACGATGGATATCGACTTCAAGCCCTACCCGTTCGTCGCCGAGCGCCATCCCGCGCATCTGCCGGCCTGCGACGACGGTATTGATACACACCGGCATCGCGTGGCGATCGTCGGCGGCGGCCCCGTCGGCCTGGCCGTCGCGCTCGGTCTCGCGAACCACGGCATCCGCAGCGTGCTGATCGAGGCCGACGATGCGGTCTGCCACGGCAGCCGCGCGATCTGCATCTCGCGGCGCAGCCTCGAGATCATCGAGCGGCTCGGCGCGCTCGACGACTTCCTGCGCACGGGGCTGCCGTGGACCGGCGGACGCAGCTACTACCGTCGCGACGAAGTGCTGCATTTCACGATGCCGCAGGACGAAAACCAGAAGCTGCCGCCGATGATCAATCTCGCGCAGTACCACATCGAGCAGTTCCTGCTCGACGCCGCGCTGCGCCGCCCCGAACGCATCGAGATCCGGTGGCAGGCGAAAGTCACCGGCGTGACCCGGCAACCGGATGGTGTGCGCCTGGACGTCGACACGCCGCTCGGCGGCTACGCGCTCGACGCCGACTGGGTCGTCGCGTGCGACGGCGGACGCAGCACGATGCGCGAAGCGCTCGGCCTGTCGTTGCAAGGCACGAGCTACGAGGGCCGCTACGTGATCGTCGACATCGCGCTCGACAGCGACCGGCCGACCGAACGGCTCGCGTACTTCGACCCGTCGTCGAACCCGGGCTCGACGGTACTCGTCCACAAGCAGCCCGGCAACGTGTGGCGAATCGATTACCAGTTGCGAGACGATGAGGATCCCGAAGCGGCCGTCAAGCCGGAGAACGTGATCCCGCGCGTGCAGAACCTGCTCGACATGATGGGCGAGCGCGGCGACTGGTCGCCGATCTGGATCACGATCTACAAGGCGAATGCGCTGACGCTCGAACGCTATCGGCACGGGCGCGTGCTGTTCTGTGGCGACGCCGCGCATCTCGTGCCGATCTTCGGCGTGCGCGGCGCGAATTCGGGCATCGACGATGCCGACAACCTTGCATGGAAACTCGCGTACGTGACTCGCGGGCTCGCATCGGACACGCTGCTCGACAACTACTCGGACGAGCGCGTGTTCGCGACGCACGAGAACCTGCGCTACGGCACGAAGAGCACCAAGTTCATGGCGCCGCCGTCGTTTGCGTTCGAACTGATGCGCAAGGCCGTGCTGTCGCTTGCGGTCCGGCACCCGGCACTGCGCTCGCTGATCAATCCGCGCCAGACGACCGCCATCGCCTATGCGACGTCGTCGCTCAACGCAGCCGAACGCGACACGTTTTCAGCCGGCCCCGCGCCCGGCACGGCGCTCGCCGAATGTCCGCTGACGCTGTACACGGCGCACGGCAGCGACATGCACCGCGGCCACCTGACCGATCTCGTCGCCCCGCGCTTCACCGCGTTCTGCTTCACATCCGACGGCGTGCCCGATCCAACGCTCGCCGATCTTGAACAGCGCCTGCACGCAGCGCGGATACCGTTCGCGCTCGTCACGCTCGCACGGCATGCGGCGCCGCGGCATTCGGCCTGCGGCGGCCATGATGACGACGGCCGACTGTTCGACATGTACGGCGCGCGCGACGGCACCGTCTATCTCGTGCGTCCGGACGGTCACGTGCTCGGCCGCTGGCACGACGCTCGCGCGAGCGACGTGACCGCCGCGCTCGAACGCGCACTCCATCCGCGCGCCTCAACCGATCCTCAGGAGACCGCATGATGACGGACACCGAACGCGACATGCTCTACACCGACCTGTGCCGCACGATGACGCGGATCGGTGAAGCCGATGCGTCGCTCTTTCTCGCCCGCTTCGCCCTGCTGTCGATCGAGGCGATCGGCGAACCCGCGACCGTCGCACGGCTGATCGCCGACGCAGGCGACGGATTGCCCGACACGGGCATGCAGGCATCGACGCACGAACGATGACGCCGACGGCCGACCGGCTTCACCGGCGACCTTTTCTTACAGATTCATTTCGGCACGCATTGCCCGTGCGCGAGCCATGCCGTACGTAGACAAATTCCCTGGAAAATCCCGTTAAGGGTGCATAACATTACTTAACGATTCCGACCCGTCTATCGCGTTACATTGCGTGGGCGGCGCGGCGGGTCGCGATGCCGCCTTCATTCAGCTTGCGGCGACACAGCCGACGTCCGGTCATTCGACACAACTCAAGGAGAGGACAACCATGACTCATGGCTTGATTATGTGGCTCATCATCGGCGCGATTGCCGGCTGGCTTGCCGGCTTGCTCGTCAAGGGCGGCGGCTTCGGGCTGATCGTCGACATCATCGTCGGGATCGTCGGCGCGGTGATTGGCGGCTGGCTCGCCGGGATACTCGGCATCAGCATCGGCAGCGGCTTCATCGGTTCGGTGATCGTCGCGGTCGTCGGCGCGGTGATCCTGCTGTTCGTGATCCGGCTATTCAAGCGAGCGGCCTGACGCTTCTCTCCACGCGCCTTCGGGCGCGTTTTCGCATCAGGCCGGCGCGCGGCACGCTCGCCGCGCGCCGCCGGCCCGTTCAGTGCTTGGCGCGCTGCAACCAGCTGTCGAGCACGTCTGCCGTCAGCAATCCGCTGCGTGCTTCGCGTGTGCCATCGCGCCCGATCCACACGGTGCGCGGCATCTCCCCCCTCCATCCCGCATCGAGCGCCGCGCGCAAGCGCTCGGGCATCGACTCCGCATTGGCATACTGCGCGACCTGCGGCGGCAAGTTCATCTGCGCGAGCGCCTGCGAGACGGCCGCGCCGTTGTCGTCGTACGCATCCATCGCGACCATCGCGAGCTGCACGTCCGGATGACGACGCTGCCACGCGACCAGATGCGCGGCGAGCAGCTGCTTCTGCTACGCGGGCGCGGCTTGCATGCTCGTATGCGCCGCGCGGGAATCGGCGGCCTTCGGCGCGTCGTGCGCATCATGCGCGCCGGCTGGCGACAGTAACGCGAACCACAGCGCGCCGCCTGCCGCGAGCGATCTCACAGCGACCATTTCAGTTCTCCATAGAAAGTACGGCCCGGATACGGATGGAACACGTAGTAGCGGCGGTCCGCCAGGTTGTCGATGCCGAGCGACGCGGTCCAGTGACGGTCGAAGCGGTAGCGCGCCTTCAGGTCGACGACCGTGAACGAGCTCGTGCCGCCGTAGACGTCCGGGTTCACGTCGCTGTTGTCGAGCGTGTTGAACTGGCGGCCCGAGTAGCGCACGCCGACGCTCGCGAGCCAGTGCTCGTCGAAGCGATACGACGCGAGCAGGTTCGCACGCATGCGCGGAATCCGCGGAAAGCGCGAGCCGACATACGCGGGATTCGCGGCATCGGCAAGGATCCGTGCATTGCTCGCCGACACGTTCGCGTCGAGCGCGAGCCCCTTCAAACCGATGTTCTCGCCGCTGAACGCGAGTTCAACGCCGCGCACGCGCACGCGATCGACGTTCGAGATGTTGGTCACCGTCGTCGCGCCCGACACCGTCGTCTGGCTGTAGATCGAATCGCGCAGGTCGCTCTGGAACACGCTGGCACGCACGACGCCGACACCCACGTCGCGTTCGGCCGTGACGTCCCAGTCGATCGCCTTTTCCGGCCGCAGGTTCGGGTTGTTGTTGACGATCGCGTTGTTCGAGATCGTGCCCTGGAACAGTTCGCCGACCGTCGGGAAACGCGTGCCGGTCGCGAACGACAGGCGGAAGCGCCAGACGTCGGTCGCATCCCATTGCAACGCGACCTTCGGCGACAGCGCATTCGCGCTGCGGTCCGCATAGCCGAGCGTGCCCGTTGCATTGCCGAGCGCACCGCCGTACGCATCCCAGCGCTCGTAGCGCAGCCCCAGCGTCGCGAGCCAGCCCGGCGCGAAGCGCCACGCGTCCTGCCCGAACAGCGCCTGCGTGCGCGTGTCGCCGCGATAGACGCTCGACAGCGACGTGGTCGGCCCGGCCAGCCAGTCGGCCGTGTTGTACGTGACGTTGCGCAGGAAGTAGTTGTCGTAGTGATAGCCGAACGTGAACGTGTGGCCCTTCACTTCCGGCGCCTCGGCCTTCAGGTCGAGCGTGCGCCAGCCGGTGCCGTCGCCCTGGAACAGCGTGCCCGCACCGCCCCGCACGGTCGACGCCGAGCGTTGCACGTCGCGCGACACGTCGTACGCGGACACGACGCCCGACAGGCGCCAGCCGGAATCGAGCCGGCCATTCAGGCCGAGCGCGTACAGCCAGTTCTCCTGGTCGCCGCGCTGCGGCGCGAATGCGTTCGGCGCGACGGTCATGTTCTGGCCGCCCATCGACACGTTGCCGCCGTAGACCGGATCGCCGGCCGCCGGATTGCCAGCCGCATCGCGCAGGAAGGTTTCGCCGTGCTGCCGGTAATGGTTCTCCCAATGCCCGATCGTCAGCGTCGCATCGACGTGGTCGGTGAACGCATAGCCCATCCGCACCGTCTCGTTGAGCTGCTCGGTCCGCTCGATCGTCTGCGCGCCGACGATCGTTCGCGGCTTGCCATTGGGCCCGATGTCGGTCGCGGCGCCCGTCACGGGCACGGCGGCGCCGAGCTTCGGGTTGTATGCCGAATTGGGGCTCGCATACTGCATCGGCTGACCGTTGTTCTCGAGCCGGTCGAGCGACAGCGCGAACCAGAACCGGCCGACCCGGTTCGCGATCCGCGCGGTCTGGTGATTGCCGCCGAAGCTGTCCGCGAATCCGTAGCCGTCGTGATAGCGCTGCGTGAAGAACTGCGTCGACAGCGACGCCTCGAGCTTGTCCGGGCGCCGCGTCGTGAGCAGCACGGTCGAGCCGATCGAGTTGCCCGGATACAGCGCGGAAAAAGGGCCATGGAGCACGTCGACGCGCGCGATATCGTCGGGCGGAATCAGCGACCAGCGCGGCGGATACGCGTAGCTCGACCCGAGCAGGTTCGACAGCAGCACGCCGTCGGCGTAGACGAGCCCGCGCGCGCTCTGCAGTTCGTTGAAGTCGCGACCGGCGAACACGCTGTTGCGGTCGCCGATATAGCGCTTGCGGACCATCAGGTTCGGCGCGTACTTCAGCGCGTCTTCGGTGGTGACGTTGGTGTGCGACTCGATCTGCTCGCGCGTGATCGACGTGACGACGGCCGGTGTATCCGGATCGACCGGTTGCCGCTGCGCGGTCACGCTGACGGCGGTCAGCGTATCGCCGGCCGCCGGCGCCGGCGGCACGGTTGCGACGGCCGAAGCGGGAGCGGGGACATCGGCGGCACGCTCGACGCCATCGCGTGCGGTAGCACCTCGTGCATCGTCGGTCGAGGCCGCATGGGCGGCGGGCCACGCAAAAGCGGCCGCGGCCGCGCACGCGAGCGCGAGCCGGCCGCGCGTCG
>NZ_VWWH01000180.1:0-4620 GCF_011753045.1 Burkholderia sp. Ap-955 | reverse complement strand
GTGGCCGGGACGGGCTGCGCATGGGGCGCCGCCGCTCCCGACGGCAGGGCGCCCGGCGTCGCCTGCCGCTTCAGCAGCGCGGAGGCGCGGGCGCGCGTCAGCAGCGCGACGCGGTGGCTCGCGTCGAGGGTCCACGCGATCGAGGTCTGGGTGGCATAGCGCGGGCGCAGGCGCGACGGCAGGCGGTCGGCCTTTTCCTTCGGCGCCTTGACCGGATCGAAGCGGCCGATGCGCGCCATCATGTCGGCACCGATCTCCGTCGCGATGAACGAGACGCCGCGCTGGCGTGCGCGCGACAGCGGAATCCGGTGGCGTGGGCCGCCCGGACGCATCCGCGCCTTCACGCGGCGCTGGAACGCGTCGTCGAGCGTGCGTGGCGTGACGCGGGTGCCGTCGAGCGGCGCTTTTGCTTCGTAGTACCACACCCCGCTGTTCGGATCGCGCGTCGCATGGCCGAGGATCTCGCCGGTTTTCCGGTCGACCGCATAGATCGTATCGGCGTTGCGCGCGTTCGCGATCGCCTTGTTGGCGTTCGAATAGTGCTTGACCGAGCCGAGCGCATTGATCGCGTCCGCGAGCCCGTCGTCGACGCGGCCCGCATGGGCGAGCTCGATCGTGTCGCCATCGTGCGCCGGCTCAATCTTCGACGGACCGCCCAGGCGCTTCAATTCGGCGAGCGGCACCTTCGATACGTAGAAATCGAAGTCGAGTCGTGCTGCCGCGGCCTCGTCGCGATGCCGCGCATCGAGCGCGAGCGACACCGCATCGTCGAGTGTCTTCCGGCCCGCGCGTTTGAGCGACCGGTCGGCATGGGTGATCTTGATCGCGCCGTTCGCATCGACCTGTGCCTCGGCGACGAACTTCGGCGGCGAGCCGGCGGTCGGCGTGCCGGCACGGGCGATCAGCACGTACGCGCTGCGCCCGGTTTCCCGGACCAGGTTGCGCAGTTCCGGCAGGCTGTTGCCCTCGACGCGCGTCAAGGTGCGCAACCCGCGTTCGTCGAGCCAGGCGCGTGCGCGCTTCATCTTTGCGCTTTCGCGTGCGTGCCCGCCGCCGGCGGCGCCCGATGCACCCGATGCGCGGTTGCCGGTCCCCGGCGCGGCAAGCTTCGGCAGTCGCGCGTCGCCGGTCAGCGCGCGCGCCTGCTCGGCGTACAGCACGCGATAGGTCGGATTGCCGGGCAGCGACGTGCGCGTGTCGCCGAACTGGTCCGCGAGGGCCTGCAGCGCGGCCGGGTCGCCGCTCTCGTACGCGTGGCGCGCGGCGCGCGCGAGCGCGTCCGGCAGCTGCACGTGGGCCGCGATGTCGCCGCCGCCCGCCGCGAGGATCTCGTCGCGTACGCGGTATGCGTTGACCTGCGCGCGGGCTTCCGCGAGCAGCAGGCTGCGCACGTACGCTTCGGGGCTCGTGTGATCGAGACCGAGCGCACCGGTCGAGATGTCGACGCTATGCTGCGCCTCGTGCGCGAGCGCGAACACCAGCGTGCCGGCACGCCGCGTGTTGCCGTCGAGGACGATCACGCGCCGTTCGGCGTCGACGGACTGGCCTGCGCCGCGCGCGCCGAGCTTCACCTTCCAGCCGTCCTGCTTCGCGAGCCGCATCTGCGCCATCAGCGTCGGCGAACGCGACGCGAGCGCGTGCGCGCGCATGCGCAGCACGACGCCGCGGAAGGTCGTGACGACGCGCTCGATGACGCCGCGCCGCGGCGCGTAGGCGCCGTGCTCGGTCATCTCCGGGTGCGCGAGACGGATGCGCCCGGTCTGGAGTCCGTAATGAATCTTCGCGGCGACGTCGTCGATCCGTTCGAGTACGCTGCCGTCCGGGTCGGCCTCGTGCATGACCTCGCCGGGGTCGTGCAGCATCACCTCGCCGGTGCGGCCGAACAGCACCTGGAAGTCATACAGCAGATGGTGCTGCGCGGTGACGCGGCGAATCTTGCCGAGATCGGCCAGGCCGTCGTGCGACACCACGCGCGGCAGGCCGAGGTCGAATTCGACGTCGACGCTGCTCAGCTGCGCGGACGGCTTCAGCACGACGCCGATGCGATTGGCGACCGTGAACGGGCCGTCGGTCGTGCTGGTCGGCAGCTTGTAGGTTTCCTTGAGTTCGCGCAGCCCGGCCTGTTCGAGGCCGACCGCTTCGTACGCGTTGACGAGGCCCCGGGGCGTGCCGTTGCGATAGATGCCGACGGCCTGTCCGGCACCGCCGTCGAACACGGTCTTGTCCGCGCCGGAACCGAGCACCGGGCCGAGGTAATCCGCCGGGTCGACGACGCGCGACGGGTCGCCGGTGACATGCAGGCGATCGCGTGCCGTGTCGACCGACAGCTCGCCGAGCGACGGCTGGCGATAGGCGGCCGGCGTGTAGCGGTTCAGGCCGGACAGGTCGGTCAGCGCGCCGGCTTCGCCGACGGCATCCGGATGCGCCGCGTAGATCGTGCGTTGCCACAGGTTCGCGAGTTGCGCGGCCGCGCCTTCGTTCGCGTGGCGTGCCGACAGGATCGTCGTATATCCCGGGTCGGGCGGCGGCGGGTTGAGCAGCGTGAACGTGTGCGGATCGACCGGCCGCCCGTCGGGGCCGAGCAGCGTGCCGCCACGCAGCGATTCGGCCGGCACGATGGCGATCTGGTTGCGCGGATCGAGCCGGATGGGCTCGTCGCTGCGCAGGAACGACAGCGTGTCGAGCGCGGGCGGGCCGCCCGCGCCGAACGGCGACGCATTGCGCTCCACATGGTCGTTCGTCCACGCGACGCGCTGCGCCTGGATCTCGCGCATCGAGCGCGGCGCGTCGCCGGCCGCCGGTGCGTCCTGCGGCGCCGGCATCGTGCGGGCCGCCTGCGCCGCGCCGCGATCGAAGGCGTCGCCGTAGAACGCGTCGTAGTGCTGCCCGTGCGCGCCCGACACCGGCGAACGCGCGAATGCGTCGGCCAGCGTCGCGACGGTGCCCGCGTAATCGTGCGACGGCTGCCACGCATCGGCGACCGCCTGGATCGCGTCGGGCAGCTTGACGTGCGCGGCGATGTCGACGCCGCTCTTCATCTGGATTTCGTAGCGCGCCTCGAACGCATTGAGCTGCGCACGCGCCTCCGCTTCGAGCGCCTTGCGCGTGAAGCGGCGCCGGCCGCTGTAGTCGAGCCCGAGCGAGCCGTCGATCGCCTCGACCGCGTGCTTGGCCTCGTGCGCGAGCGTGTAGGTCATCGATTCGGGGTGCGTGAGCGCGCCGTCGATCGTGACGCGCTTCTTGCCGGCATCGATCCGGCTGCCGCCGCCGCGCTTGCCGACCCGCACGCGCCAGCCGTTGTCGTCGAGCATGCGCAGTTGCTGCGCGAGCGTGCCCGACTGTTGCGCGAGTGCACTGACCTCGTTCGGCAGCGGCGCGCCGCCGAACCGCATCTGCAGCCG
Organism: Burkholderia sp. Ap-955; assembly: GCF_011753045.1. NCBI lineage: Bacteria > Pseudomonadati > Pseudomonadota > Betaproteobacteria > Burkholderiales > Burkholderiaceae > Burkholderia > Burkholderia sp. Ap-955. The sequence goes on along the minus strand of NZ_VWWH01000180.1, from coordinate 1,219 downwards.
GGCGACGAGCCCGGGCTTGTCGCCGGACGGGGCGACCTCGGTCGTTTCCGGATGCGCGAGCGTCACGTCGCCGCGTTCGACGCCGCGCTCGAGGAGTTGCAACTGGTCGTCGACACGGTCGTGCGTGCCGCGGTAGCCGTCGTTGCCGGTTTCGATCCGGCCCGGGTCCGTCATCAGCAGGCGGCCGTCGTGATAGATACCCTGGACGTCGAAGTACAGGCGGTTCTCCGCGATGAGCGTCTTGAGCGCCCGCAGCTGGTCGAGCGTCCCGGCTTTCAGCGTCGACGGCAGCACGCCGCGCTCGACATCCTGCGTATGCAGCGCACCGCGCGGCTGGTACAGCACCGCGACGCGATTCGCGTGCGAGAACGGGCCGTCCATCGACACGGTCGGCAGATCGAAGCGGCCGCGCAGCAGCGCAAGGCCGGCCTGCTCGTTGAGCGCCGCGTTGCGCTGCTGGCTGCGCGTGCTGGTCAGGTCCTCGTACAGGCCGAGCACCGCGCCGCGGCCGAGCGCGAAGCCGCCTTTCTCGTTGCCGAACGCGATCAGCGCGCCGAGATGCTCGGCGAGATCGACCGGCTTGCCGGTATCGGCATGGAACACGGTCGTGCCGTCCGCGCGCAGCGGACCGAGATCGACTTCGGGGTGCGGCGCGGGGTCGTAGCGCAGGTAGCCGCTCGTCGCGCGCAGCGTGCCGTCGGCCGCGAGCGCGTCGCGCGGCGCGACGAACACCGGCCGGTTCCACACGTTCGCGAGCTCGGGCGCGAGCTTCGCGTCCGCCTGCTCGGCGATCAGCACGATCGGTTCCGCCATGTCGGCCGGCGCGCGAAACGCGTAGCGGGCATCGAGCGCGAGTTCGTGCCCGCCCACCGGTACGCCGTCGCGCGTCGCGAACGCGCCGCCCGCACGGTCGTTGCGCACGACGTACAGCGTGCGACCGCCGTACTCGTGCTGCTCGACGAGCGGCCGGCGCGACGCCAGCGTCACGTCGGCGTCGCGCGCGACGAAGCCGGGCGACAGCGGCGACGTCTCGAGCGCGTTGAGGATCGTCCACGCGACCCGCTCGCGGAACGTCAGCGGCTTGAGTGCGCCGCCCGCGCCGGACTCGGCCGGATCGGCGACGCGCCGGTAATTGATCGTGCGCGCGTCGCCGCTGCGGCGGTCCGCATTCGACGCGAGCCGGGCCTCGTGGTCGTTCTCGGCGGCGCGTTCGCGCACG
>NZ_VWWH01000179.1:0-4692 GCF_011753045.1 Burkholderia sp. Ap-955 | reverse complement strand
GAGCGGCGGTCGGCGCGCCGGCCGACGCGCGCCCGCGCGGGCGGCGCAACCCGTGTTTCCGCGAGGCGTCGCCATGGAAAGGATCATGTAATGTAGCGGCCTGTCGCTGACCTTACCGGAATCCCCATGCGTGTGCTGCTCGTCGAAGACAATCCGAACCTCGCCCAGTCGCTGAACGACGCGCTGAGCGCGGCGCGCTTCGCGGTCGACCACATGGCGGACGGCGAGGCGGCCGACCACGTGCTGCGCACGCAGGATTACGCGCTGGTGATTCTCGATCTCGGGCTGCCGAAGCTCGACGGGCTGGAAGTGCTGCGGCGGCTGCGCGCGCGCCGCAATCCGGTGCCGGTGCTGATCCTGACCGCGCACGGATCGGTCGAGGATCGCGTGAAAGGGCTCGATCTCGGCGCCGACGACTATCTCGCGAAGCCGTTCGAACTGACCGAACTGGAGGCACGCGCCCGCGCACTGATCCGCCGCAGCCTCGGCCACGAGCATTCGCGGGTCGAGTGCGGGCCGCTTTCGTACGACAGTATCGACCGCAGCTTCCATCTCGCGGGCGAGCCGCTGTCGCTCACGCCGCGCGAGCGCTCGGTGCTCGAGGTGCTGATCCTGCGCAACGGCCGCGCGATCAACAAGGAAACGCTGTCGGAGAAGATCTTCGGGCTCGACGAGTCGGTGAACGCCGATGCGATCGAGATCTACGTGTACCGGCTGCGCAAGAAGCTCGAGAACACGGGCGTCGCGATCGTCACGCTGCGCGGGCTCGGTTATCTGCTGGAAGCGAAGGCGGAGACGGCTGAATGAACCGCCGCGCTCACGATCCTTGCCCGGGACCGGTGGATGCGTTGACGTGCGACGTCGGATCGACACGTTCGCGGGCCGCCAACGACACGCATGCCATTCCCGGCCGACCGCGCGGGCGCGGAGAGGCGCGCCGTGCATGCGCCGTCGTGCCTCATCGGGCGGCCTGCCGGGGGGCCGAGTGACCCGCCCGAACCTGCGCGCCCAGGTCGCGCTGTGGCTGCTGCTGCCGCTGCTGGGCCTGCTCGCGCTCGACTCGTGGCTGACGTATCAGCGCGCGATGAGCGCCGCGCACGTCGCGTTCGACCGCACGTTGTCGTCGTCGCTGAAGTCGATCCGCGAAGGCGTGCGGCTCAACGACGGCGAGGTCGAGGTCGACCTGCCGTATCTCGCGCTCGAAATGCTCGAGTCGAGCGACGGCGGCAAGGTCTACTACCTGATCCGCGAGGACAACGGCCACACGATCACCGGCTACCCGGACCTGCCGCTGCCGCAAGGGCGCGACGCGGGCGACGGTGCGCTGTTCGTCACCCGTTACTACGACGTCGTCTATCGCGGCGAGCAGTTGCGGATGGCCGCGCTGCGCATCCCGGTGCACGACGTGCCGACCGCGCAGTCGCGCATCGTGTGGGTGATGGTCGGCGAGACGATCGAGGCGCGCCAGGCGCTCGCGCGCGAGATCCTGGCGGGCTCGCTGCTGCAGGAAGGGTTGCTCGTCGTGCTCGCGCTCGGCATCGTGTGGCTCGGCGTCGGGCGCGGGCTGCGGCCGCTGAACCGGCTGTCGGCGACGGTCGCCGCGCGCAGCGAGGACGACACGACGCCGCTCGATACCGGCGCGGTGCCGAGCGAACTCGCGCCGCTCGTCGAGTCGATCAACCAGTACATCGGCCGCACGCAGCGGATGCAGGTCGCGCGGCGCCGCTTCTTCGCGGACGCGGCCCATCAGCTGAAGACGCCGCTCGCGGCCGTGCAGGCGGGCGTCGAGCTCGCGTTGCGGCCCGACGAGCAGCCGCGCGCGAACGGGCACCTGCGGCGTGCGAACGGCGCGGTGCGGCAGGCCGCGAAGATCGTGCAGCAACTGCTGTCGCTGTCGCGGCTCGATTCGGACAGCGGCCATACGGTCGCGCACAAGCCGGTCGCGCTGCACCGGCTCGCGCGCAGCGTGACGCTCGACTGGTCGCCGGTCGCCCGCGCGCGCGACATCGATCTCGGTTTCGAGCACGAGGCCGACCTCGACGTGCACGGGCAGTCCGACCTGCTCGGCGAGATGATCGGCAACCTGATCGACAACGCGATCCGTTATGCGGGCGATCGCGCGGTGATCACGGTGCGCGTGTCGCGCGACGGCGAGCACGCGCGGCTCGACGTCATCGACAACGGGCCGGGCATTCCGGCGGACGAGCGCGACGCGGTGTTCGAGCGCTTTCATCGCGGCAGCAAGACGCAGACGGTCGAAGGGACGGGGCTCGGGCTGTCGATCGTGCGCGAGATCGCGCGCGTGCATCAGGGCAATGTGACGCTGGCCGATGCGGCTGGTGGCGGGCTGGTCGTGACGATCCGGTTGCCGGCGGCGAACGACGCTGCGCCGCGCGCTGCGTGATGGCGATCGGCGATGCGGGAAGCGGCTCGCCGTATGCGGCGGCTTCCCGGCTGCGAGGAGGTTAGGGTTTTGCGAGCGGTTCAGTGCGCCCGGCTCAATCGCCGAAGCCGATCTCCGCTTCCAGCGACTGGCCGACCTCGAGCCACGTGCCCGCGCCTTCGACCACGATCGCATTGATACCGAACGTCAGTTCACCGTTGAAATTCGGGTTCGCGCGATAGGTCTGCATCGTGTCGGTCGGCTCGTGCGGCCACGCCGGATCGGGCGCGCCGGTGACCTGGTCGATCGTCGGCATCGGGCAGCGCGTGCACGGCTTCACGAGGCGCAGCCGCACGGGCGTCGCGCCTTCGGTGTCGAGATGTTCGACGAAATCCTCTTCGTACGCGTCGAGATCCGACACGACGATATTCGGGCGGAAGCGGTTCATCGGGATCGCCGGCGCGCCCTTCGCGGCGAGCCGCGCGTTCAGGTCGTCGAGCGACGACTGGCCGATCACGAGCAGCGGGTAACCGTCCGCGAACTGCGTGTGCGTATCGATCTCGCCGGTCCATTGGCGGTTGCAGCCGCGGCGCGCGTCGGGCCCGAAGCGTGCGAGCTTCGTGGGCACGCCGAGGAATTCGGTGAGCCACGCGGCCGTTTCGGCGCCCGTATCGATCGCGTCGACGGTGTCGCGCCACACGGTCGCGGCCATTTTCGGCGTGGCGGGCGTGACGTCGCCGTCGAGCGGCGTGCGGATCTCGCGCATGCCCGGCGCGTTCAGCACGAGCGCATCGCTGTCGAGCGCGGTGCAGATTAGCGCGAGGCGCGGGTGCGTGCGCTGCGTGATCATCTGCCCGGCCGGGTCGGTGATCAGCCAGTGGCGGTCGTACGCCAGGCCCGTTTCCAGCAGTTGCGCGCGCGACAATGCGATGCCGGCGCAGGATTTGATCGGGTAGACGAAGAGTTCGGCGATGGCTGGCATGACGCTGGCTGAAGGCGGATGGCGAGACTGCGATTGTGCCAGATCGCGCCGCCGCCGTTTGAACGGCTGCGCACCGTCGCACGGCCGGTCATGCGAGCGGGAAGCCGGAGTCGAACGTCGTGCGCACGTCGAGCGGCTGGCGCAGCAGTCCGGCCTTCAGGTAGAAGTCGGCTGTGCGCTGTTGTTCGGCGATGAGCGTCGCGTCGATCGGCAGCCAGCGCGTGTTGCGCCGCTCGAACTGCAGCTTCGCGGCCACCGGCGGAATGCCGATGATGCGCGCGAGTGCGGCGGAATACGCGTCGGCATGCCGGTACGACCAGGTCTGCGCGCGCACGACGCGCCGCAGGAAATCGTGCAGGACGTCGCGCTTCGACGCGATCGCCGCGTCGGTCGCCGCGAGGTAGCTGAGGCCCGACCACAGCCCGCGGCCATTGACGAGCACGCGCGCGCGGCCGCTCGTTTCGGCGAGCGCGGTATAGGGTTCCCAGGTCGCCCACGCGTCGATCGAACCGGTTGCGAGCGCAAGCATCGTGTCGGCCGGCGGCAGGAAGCGGAACGACACGGCGTCGGGCGGCAGGCCGGCCGCATCGAGCGCCTTCAGCGTGACGAAATGGCCGATCGAGCCGCGCGTGGTGCCGATGCGCTTGCCCTTCAGGTCGGCTGCGCCTTTCAGCGCGGCATCGGGCTGCACGAGCACGGCCGTGCCGTACGGGTCGGAGCGGTTCGCGCCGATCACCTTGATGCGTGCGCCCGATGCGAGCGCGAAGATCACCGGCGCGTCGCCGATCGGGCCGCAGTCGACGGCGGCTGCGTTCAGCGCTTCGGCGAGCGGCGCGGCGGCCGGGAACTCGGTCCACGCGATGTCGTACGCCAGGCCGTTCAGTTCACCGGCCGCTTCGAGCAGCGCGCGCAGCCCGCCTTTCTGGTCGCCGGCGCGCAGCAGCGGCCGCGTGCCCGATTGCGCGCGCAGCGCAGCCGGGGCCGCGGCGATCGTGGCGAGGGCGCTCGCCTGTGCGAGGAAATGGCGTCGGGTCGGATTCATCGTGAAACTCGGTCGGAAGAGAAGTTCAGGGATTCATCAATGGGGAAGCCCGGCCTGCACATCGCGCACGGGCTCCGTATCGACGCGCAGCAGTAGCGCAGTCAGCGGATCGCCGGTCGCTGCCGGTCCGGCCGGTCGTGCGGTGGCGTCCGAGCGGCACAGCAGGTCCGCATCCGACCAGCCGGCGCTGCCCGGCAACGCGCGTGCCCGCAGCCAGCCGCGGCGATCGGCGAGGAGCTGCGTGCCGCCGAGCGCGTCGGGCGGGACGCCGGCGATCGTCGCGAA
>NZ_VWWH01000178.1:0-4917 GCF_011753045.1 Burkholderia sp. Ap-955 | reverse complement strand
CGCCTGCGCGGTCAGCTCGGCCCACAGCGCATCGCCGCGCCAGGCCGGGCGCGCCGCCGAGCGTTCCGCGTCGTGCACGAGCGCGCACAGTCGCGCATTGACGGGCGCGTGCCCGCCGAAGTGCGCGGCCAGCCGCACGACCTCGCCGTTGATCCACTCGACTTCCGTCGCCCGCCCCGCCGCAAGATCGTCGGACATCGACGAACGCGCGAGCGGGTCGATCGCGAGCATCCGGCCGCCGAGCACGCGAAACGCCGGATCGGGCAAGTCGAGCACGGCCGGGAGCCACCCGGCCGGCAACGGCGTCAGCCGCGCGGGCCGGATCGCGGCCCGCGCCAGCCAGTGCAGCGCTTCGCGCTGCGCAAGCGCAACACAGCGCCGGTACGCACGTTGCGCGAGTTCGTCGCGCAGCGGCAGGTTCGCGAGCGCGTTGACCGCGTTGTTCAGGTTGAGCAGCAGCTTCGCCCATTGCACGGCCCGCATGTCGCGGTGCAGCACGAGCAGCAGCCCGGCGCGCGCGAATGCGTCGGCGAACGGCGTCAGCGCGGGGGAGGCTTCGGCCGCCAGCGCACCGGCCGAACCCTGGTGAAACGCACCGGGCTCGCGCTCGATCACGTTGAACGGCACCATGCCGGCCAGCACGGTGGCATGCGGCAGGGCTTCGCGCAGCACGTCGGCGTTGTGCAGGCCGTTCTGGAAACTGATCACGACCGTGCCGGGCCGCTGCACGCCGGCAAGCTGCACCGCGGCCTCACGCGTCGCGGCCGATTTCACCGCCACGAGCACGAGCCGCGCGGCGGCCGCAGCCGCCGGATCGGTCTCGAACACGACGTCGGCCGGCGCGAGCGTCGCGCGATAGCCGCGCTGGTCGGTCAGCGTCAACCCGTGCCGATGAATCGCGTCACCGATCCGTGCGCGGCCGACGAGCGTCACATGCGTGCCGGCCGCCGCAAGCCGGCCACCGAGATAGCAGCCGACGGCGCCCGCGCCGAACACGCAAACCGGGGTGTCAGACATGCGAATGCGCGCCGCCGTGCACGGGGCCGGCCCGACGCTCGACTTCGCGGCGCACGTCACCGCGCAGCCCCGCGAAGAACGCGACCTCGGCAACGACGAACAGCGGCCCGACCATCAGGCCGACCAGATCGTCGACGAACGCGGGCTTGCGCCCCTCGAACCAGTGCCCGACGAACTGCACGATCCAGCCGACGACGAACGCGCCGATGCCGATCGCGAGCCATTGCGCGGTCGGCAGCGACGCGAGCGCCTGTGCGGCCCACAGGCCGAGCGCGAACAGCGCGGTCATCACGATCCCGAACCGCAGGTCGAGACGCACGTAGAACACCGCGAACGCGACGGCCAGCAGCAGCGCCGGCGACAGCGCGATGCCGGCCAGCATCCCGAGCGCCGGCCTCGACAGCAGCACCTCGACCGCGAACACGATCATCGGAATGCCGACCAGATGCGTCGCGATGTTGCGCGCGTCGCGATGGTAGGCCGCATACTGGGAAAGACGGTCTTCGAGGGTCTTCATCGCGTCTCCTGATCGGTTATTGAGCGCTATGATGCGCGTCACGCCCGAGAACCTCTGTCAGCTACCCGACATCGCGTGCCCATGCCTGCCTCGCTCGCCCCGTACCTGCCGCAGATCGAAGTGAACCCGTGGTTCGCCGCGCTGCCGCCCGCGCTGCGCGCCGACCTGATCGCGCGCGCGACGCTGCGCCGTCTGCCGGCCGGTCATGCGTTGTTCCGGCGCGGCGACCCGCCATGCGGGCTGTACGCGGTACTGGCCGGTTCACTCACGATAGGTGCGGTCGACCCGCAGGGCAAGGAAGCGCTGCTGACGGTGGCCGAGCCCGTCACCTGGTTCGGCGAAATCGCGCTGTTCGACGGCCAGCCGCGCACGCACGACGCGATCGCCCTCGACGACGCGCTGCTGCTGCACGTCCCGCAGGCCGCGCTGCTCGCGATCCTCGACGCGACGCCGCAATACTGGCGGCAATTCGCGCTGCTGATGGCGCAGAAACTGCGCCTGAGCTTCCTGACCGTCGAATCGATGAGCGTGATGCCGGCCGCGCAGCGGCTCGCCGCCCGCCTGCTGATGATCGCCGACGGCTACGGCGGGATCAGCGCCGGCCGCACCCGCATCCGGCTGTCGCAGGAAAAGCTCGCGGCGATGCTGTCGCTGACGCGGCAGACCACCAACCAGTTGCTGAAGGCGCTGCAGGCCGACGGCGTCGTGCGGCTGCACGTCGGCGCGATCGAGCTCGTCGACGTCGATGCGCTACGGCGCGCGAGCGGGTTGCCCGACGGCATGCGCTGAGCCCCGCACGACCGCGGCACGGCCTCCCCGCCGTCACCGCGTTGCGCTATCGTGGCGGCTCGTCCGTTCTTCCGCCCGCACCGCCTTGAGCACGTCGACCGCCTCCGCTCCCTCCCGCCATCCGTGGCCGGTGTTCATCGCGTTCCTGCGGCTCGGCCTCACGTCGTTCGGCGGCCCGGTCGCGCATCTCGGCTACTTCCGCACCGAATTCGTCACGCGGCGCGGCTGGCTCACCGAGCGCACGTACGCGGATCTCGTCGGGCTGTGCCAGTTCCTGCCGGGGCCCGCGAGCAGCCAGGTCGGGATGGCGATCGGCCTCGCGCGCGCCGGCTACGCGGGCATGTTCGCCGCATGGCTCGGCTTCACGCTGCCGTCGGCGCTGCTGATGATGCTGTTCGCGCTCGGCGTGCATGCAACGGGCGCGCCGATCGAAGCCGGCGCACTGCACGGGCTGCGCATCGTGTCGGTCGCCGTAATCGCGCAAGCCGTATGGGGCATGGCGCGCACGCTGTGCCCGGATGCGCGCCGCGTCACGCTGATGGCCGCGGCCGCCTGCGTTGCGCTGCTCGCACCGGCCGCGTGGACCCAGGTTGCGGTGATCGTCGCGGCCGGGTTGGCCGGCCTCGTGCTGCTGCCGCAGCCGACACGCGACGCGCACGATCCGTTGCCGCTGCACGTGTCGCCTCGCGCGGGCGTGCTGTGGCTCGCGCTGTTCGCGGCGCTCCTCGTCGTCCTGCCGTTCGCTGCCCGCGCGCTGCGCTCCGACACGCTTGCCGTCGTCGATGCGTTCTTCCGCACGGGTGCGCTCGTGTTCGGCGGCGGCCACGTGGTGCTGCCGCTGCTGCAGGCGGCCGTGGTCGCACCCGGCTGGGTCGGCGATGCGGCGTTCCTGGCCGGATATGGCGTCGCGCAGGCCGTGCCGGGGCCGCTGTTCACGTTCTCGGCGTTCCTCGGCGCATCGCTGCACAACGCGCCGAACGGCTGGCTCGGCGGCACGATCGCGCTGGTGTCGATCTTCGCGCCGTCGTTCCTGCTGGTGGCCGGCACCGCGCCGTTCTGGGAGCGCCTGCGCCGCAGCACGCGGATGCAGGCCGCGCTCGCAGGCGTGAACGCGGCCGTCGTCGGGCTGCTGGTCGCCGCGCTCTATCACCCGGTCTGGACCGACACGATCGTGGCGCCGCGCGATCTGGCCGCCGCGCTCGTCGCATTCGTCGCGCTGGTGTTCTGGCGCGTGCCGCCGTGGGCCGTCGTGATCGCGAGCGCCGGGCTCGGGTGGGGGTTCGGCCTGCTGGCCTGATCGGGCACGCGCGGCACGTTCGCAGGCCGCAAAAAACAAAAAGCCCTCGCTTCGAGGGCTTTTTGCTGGGTGCCGCGCGCCGTAGCGGCGCGCGGGCGCCGGACCTTACGCGAAGTTCTTCGCTGCGAAGTCCCAGTTCACGATGTTCCAGAACGCTTCGACGAACTTCGGACGTGCGTTGCGGTAGTCGATGTAGTACGCGTGTTCCCACACGTCGATCGTCAGCAGTGCCTTGTCGGCGGTCGTCAGCGGCGTTGCTGCGTTGCTCGTCGACACGATGTCGAGCGAACCGTCAGCCTTCTTCACGAGCCATGCCCAGCCCGAGCCGAACGTGCCGACTGCAGCCTTCGTGAACGCTTCCTTGAATGCGTCGTACGAACCCCACTTCGCGTTGATCGCGTCGCCCAGCGCGCCCGTCGGTGCGCCGCCGCCGTTCGGCGACAGGCTGTTCCAGAAGAACGTGTGGTTCCAGATTTGCGCGGCGTTGTTGAAGATGCCGCCCGACGACTTCTTCACGATCTCTTCCAGCGACAGGTTTTCGAATTCCGTGCCCGGGATCAGATTGTTCAGGTTCGTCACATAAGCCTGATGGTGCTTGCCGTAGTGGTACTGGATCGTCTCGAGCGAGATGGTCGGCGCGAGTGCGTCTTCAGCGTACGGGAGCGGCGGGAGCGTATGAGCCATGGCGATTCCTTCGTTGAGTATGTAGGGAGGCTGTGTTGAATGCTGCCGAGCGTCCGATTGTAGGCGAGGACGAATAACCCCGCAAACTCACGGGCCATTTATCCGCGGTATGCGGAAAAGCGATGTTTGCGCAACGTCCGGCAGGACGAACCCGACGATGCGCAGCATCCGTTCCCGCCACGGTGCATGTGTTGCGACGACGCTCGTTTCGCTCGCGCCGCGCCGCTTCGCTTAAGTCAGATCGTATCCGTCAGCCGCGGCTGCACGTCGGCGATCGACACGTCGGCCGAACCTTCCGCGAGATGCACGGTCAGGCGGCGCTGCGGCTTCAGCGCGTTCGGCGTGCGCACCGCGCGGCCCGTCTGCGCATCGATCAGCGCCGCATAACCGCGCTCGAGCGTGCGCTGCGGGCTCAATACCTCGAGCCTTGCCGCACAGGCTGACACGCGAGCCGTGTCGCGTTCGTGACGGCGCTGCAAGGCCAGCGCAAGACGCTGCGACAGCCCCGCGAGCGCCTGGCGCGCCTGCGATGAATCGGGGCGTGCGCGCTGCCAGCGCAACTGCGCGAGCGCGAACCGCGCGCGCGCGTCGCGCACCGGCCGCGACGCCGCCG
>NZ_VWWH01000177.1:0-4955 GCF_011753045.1 Burkholderia sp. Ap-955 | reverse complement strand
CTCAGCGCACCGGCGTCGAATTCACCGGTCGTGCGTTTCGGCGCGTCCGACGCGGCGCCGCTCGGGCGCGCGCTGCAGACCGGCGACGTCGCGCTCGGCGTCCACCCGGCCGACGACGACACGTCGCGCGACGCCCGCACCTTCACGCTGTTCCTGCCGGTTGCCGCGTCACCGCGTGCGGCCGTCACACCGCCCGGCCTGCGCGAAACCGGCGCCGACGGCGTGCTGTTCGCGGCGTTGAGCCCGCGACGCCTGGTCGAGCGGGCGCTCGACGCGGAACGCGGGATCGACGTATGGATCACCGCAGGTGGCGATCGGCGCGCGATCGTCAGCGTCGAAACGACGACCGACGAGGCGTCGGCATCGCCCGACCTGATGCGGCGCACCGACGAACTGAATTTCGGCGGCACCGTGCTGACGCTCGCGTATTCCGCAGACGGCCGCCCGAGCGCCACCGGGGCGCAACGCGCAGCCGGCACCGTGCTCGCCGCGGGGTTGATCGCGTCGATCGCATTCGCGGTGCTGATCCATGCGCTGCTGCGCGCCCGCTCCGCCGCCGATTCGGGCGCGAGCAGCCGCGGCATCCTCAACGAGGCGCGGATGATGGGCATCATCCGTTCGTCGATGGAAGCGATCATCACGATCGACGAAAAGCAGACGGTCGTGATCTTCAATCCGATGGCCGAGCAGGTGTTCGGCGTGTCCGCGATGGAAGCGATCGGTGCGCCGCTGTCGCGCTTCATTCCCGAGCGGTTCCGCGCCGCGCACGCCAGGCACGTCGACCAGTTCGGCGTGACGGGCGTGTCCGAGCGGCAGATGGGCCGCCAGCGGGTGCTGTTCGGGTTGCGCGCCAACGGCGAGGAGTTCCCGATCGAGGCGTCGATCTCGCAGATCCGCGACGCGTCGGGCAAGCTCTATACGGTGATGCTCCGCGACATCACCGAGCGGCAGCGCGCCGAGAACGCGCTGAAGCAGTCGCGCGAGGAATTGCGCGAACTGTCCGCGAACCTGCAGAACGTGCGCGAAGAGGAAAAGACCCGCATCGCGCGCGAACTGCACGACGACCTCGGCCAGCAGCTCACCGCGCTGAAGATGGATCTGTCGGTGATCGAACAGCAGCTGCGCGTGCCGGGTCGCACACAACCCGACGAAGACGTGCAGACGCACCTGCAGGGCATGCGGCGGCTGATCGACACCACGGTCGCGTCGGTGCGGCGCATCGCGGCCGACCTGCGGCCCGTGATGCTCGACGATCTCGGCCTGGTGCCCGCGATCGAATGGCTCGCGAACGATTTCACGAACCGCTACGGAATCGATGTCGAACGGCACATCGAAACCGGCGGGCTCACGTTCACCAGCGCGGGCGCGACCACGTTGTTCCGGATCGTCCAGGAAGCGCTGACGAACGTCGCGCGTCACGCGGATGCGACGCGCGTCGCGCTGCGGCTCGACGTCGAGGAAGGCTTCTGCGTGCTGCGCGTCGCGGACAACGGCCGCGGCTCGGTGCCCGGCGGTCCGACCCATGAAGACAAATCGTTCGGCTTGATCGGCATTCGCGAACGCGCCCACATGCTGGGCGGCACCGTGACGATCGACACCGCGCTCGCGCGCGGTTTCTCGATCACCGTCGCGCTCCCGCTCAGTACCGTCCAACAGGAAACGCTCATCTCATGATCAAGGTGCTCATCGCCGACGACCATACGCTCGTACGCGACGGTCTGCGGCACATCCTCCAGAACGCCACCGGATTCGAGGTGGCCGGCGAAGCCTGCGACGGCCCGTCGACGATCGCGCTGGTGCGCGCCACGCCCGCGCAGGTGCTCGTGCTCGACCTGTCGATGCCGGGCCGCAACGGCGTCGAGCTGATCAAGCAGATCAAGGACGAGAAGCCCACGCTGCGCGTCCTCGTGCTGACCATGCACGCGGAGCAGCAATACGCGGTGCGCGCGTTCCGCGCCGGTGCGTCCGGGTATCTGACGAAGGAAAGCGCGAGCGCGGAGCTGGTCGGCGCGGTCACCAAGGTGGCGTCAGGCGGCGTCTACGTGAGCCTCGCGATGGCCGAGCAGTTCGCGCAGAGCCTGAACGAGCCGGCCGAGACGCTGCCGCACCAGCGGCTGTCCGACCGCGAATTCGACGTGTTCCGGCGGATCGCCGCCGGCCAGACGCTGACCGAGATCGCCAACGCGCTGTGCGTGAGCGCGAAGACGGTCAGCACGTACAAGACGCGGATCCTGGAAAAGATGCAGATGCCGCACGAAGCGGCGCTGGTGCGTTACGCGATGCGGCACAAGCTGCTCGACGAAACGGACGACGTGTAACGGACGACGTCCGGCAGCGGCGGGATGGCAGGTGCCGCCGGCCGGGCGGCGCGCCCCGCTTACCCGTTTACCCGCTTACTTGGCCGGCACGGGGCACGCGAGATCGCCTTCCTCGCACGACAGATAGCCCTTCAGCGTTTCGGTGCGCAATTTCGTCAGATCGTCGAGGCAGGTCGACACGACCATCGGATACGCGCTGCCGCCCTCGGCGTTCGTGCTGGAGAAGTTGCATTCGGCATCGCGGTACGCGATCCACGCACGCTGCGCATTCACGAGTTTGTCGGCAAGCGGCCGTGCATCGCGCAGGCGCGCGGTGACGGCCTGGTAGGTCCGGTTCAGTTCCCCATCGGATTTCTTGTACGCGCGATCGGCGCACGCCGTCATCGCCGCCTGATCCGTCGCGTCGGCACAATTCGCCTGCGCATGGGCGACGTTCGCCGCCAGCGCGAGCGAGCACAGCAGACCGGTCAAGACACGCATGGATGCTCCTTGTTGTTCGTTGAAGTCGTGGAACCCGGTGCGTTGCTGCGCCCCGTTTGCATCGGTCACCCTGCCACAGTGACATCGACCGCGATGCTAGCGCACGCGCGGCGGATTGTCAGCGGGCGCCGCTCGACCGGCGGCAGCCACGGTTGGTTCGCGACCGGCAGATAACGCTCGAAGAACGGCGTCACGTCGAAGTAGTCGTGTCCGGACTGCCCGCTTGCGTCCGTCGCCGCCATCTCGTCGTATCGACGGTCGCCCTTCCGGATCAGCGCCTGGCCGGTCACACGAAGCTGTTTCACCGCCAGCCACGAATACGCTTCATTGACGGCGACCACATGAACGGCCGTCTCGGGCGTCAACCCGTCGCCGCTGCGCGCGATATCCGGCGTCATGCCATCCATTGCGCCGAACATCGTTTCCGAAACGTTTCGGCGCAAAAAAGCCCGCACTCGAATGAAACGAGTGCGGGCTTTCCGATACGGCTGAGACAGCGGCCCCGAAGGCCGCCATCCGGGAGCGGGCTTAGTGGCCGAAGAACACCGACGAACGGTCGGTTGCGGCCGGCACGACCACCCGCTGACCCGACTGCGACGCCGCGGCAGGGTTCGCACCGTAGCCCGTTGCATCCGCTTGCGCACCGGTGTTCTGTGCGGCGGCGATCTTTGCCTGTGCGGCCTGGATGTTTTCCGGGTAGTTCATCCAGTCGTTCGGGTTGTAGCCGGCCTTTTCGAGCTGGACCAGCTCGGCGCGCACTTGCGCGCGCGTCAGCGGCTGCTGGTTCGATTGGGCGAACGAGACGACCGGTGCGGCCACCAGGGCGGCCAGTGCAACTGCCTTGATCAGCGATTTCATGATGCGTTACCTCCAGAATTGTTTTGTCAGGCGCTTCGGACTCGGGGTCGTTGCGCATGAGTAGAAGTCTAGGAGGCGGCGCTATCAGGGTAAATACTTAAATCGCGAATTCACTGTTGACGGAAACCAGACAATCGCCACGGAATACACCGAATCATCAGACGATTATCGGCATTCACGCACTGAATACCGTGGCACGGCGCCCGGTGCGCCCAGCCCTGCATCAGCGCCGCCGGTCGGTATCCGACGACGCCATCAGCCGGTCGAACAGCAGCGCCTTGAGGCGGATCAGGTCGTCGGCGCCGATCTCGCCGAACGCCGCGTGATGCAGCGTCAGCGCGGGCGCCGCCGGATCGGCATGGACGGCCCGCACCGTGCCGTCGAGCGCCAGCAGTTCGACCCGGTCACCCGCCGCGTACGGAAGCTGCACGCGCACGGGTTCGCCGATTGCGGCGATCGGCCGGTCCACGGCAATCGACAGGCCGCTCAAGCTGATGTCGTGCACCATCCCGATGCCTTCCGCTCCCTCCGCCCCGCCCGCGCAGCAGGCGGCGATCCGCACCGGCACGCGCGGCTCCGCGCGCGTGCGCAGCCGGTCGACGAAGCCGGGCGGCGACAGCACCAGGAACCGCGACGCACCCGCCGCCTGCACCGACTCGACCGTCGCGCCGAAACGCGACACCGCGGCACGGCCGATCGCCACGGCCTCGATGTCTTCGCCACGCGCGAAGTCGAGCGTGGCCGCCGGCTGCGGCTCGACGAACAGCGCGCCCGACGTGGCGATGCCGATCAACCGGCAGCGCTGCAGCCCGCGGGTCGTGCCGACCCGGCGGCGGATGCCGATCGAAGCTCCCGCCGACAACCCCATCCGCGCCGCCTGAGGCGCCGCGTCAGGCTCGCGCGGCGAGGCCGCGGCTTCGGCGTCCTCGCGCCGCCGTACCGGCCGGAAATGGTCGAACAGGAAGGCATGCTGCGCGGCATCGCGCAGCGTCGTGCCGGCCGGCAGCAGCGCGGCGCCGTCGGCATCGTAGAGATCGAAGCCGAGCGGGACGCTGGCGGCGAGATCATCGCGCGTGAGCGGGACGTAGTCGGTAGATAGCCTCATCGGGGAGGCGCGGAGCGCCCGCGCGAGCTGTCATGACAACATGATTACGGCAGCATCGCGCGCGTTCTGAACGGCGCCGTTACTGCGATGCGCCGGTCGCGTCGGGCGCGGCCGGTACCGGCGCCTGGGACGGTGCGGCCGAAGGAGCGGCAGCCGGTGCGGCGCCGAGGCCCGCGCTGCCTCCGCCCGCCGCG
>NZ_VWWH01000176.1:0-5325 GCF_011753045.1 Burkholderia sp. Ap-955 | reverse complement strand
CGCGGCCAGCAACGCGAGCGGGGCCAGCGCGAGCGGCCCGAGCTTGCCGAACGCCAGCGCGCACGCATAGCCGAGCGCGGCGAGGCCGGCGCTCAGGCCGTGCTGCGGGCGATGCCACGCGAACGCGGCGGCCGCGAACAGGGCGAGCCAGATCGTGGCGGACGGAAGGAGCGAAAGGGACATGACAGGAGCGGCATTCGTCGGACGAGACGCCGCGCATCATACAGCAGCCCTCTTGCGATGCCGGTGGAGAGCGGTCAGCGGCCGGCGGTTTCGGTGATGCTGTCGCGGCCCGGGACGTGGACGCTGTTGCGCTCGCGCATCCGCCGCCGGTACCAGAACGTCCACAGCAGCAGACAGCCGAACACGGTGTAGCCCATGACCGGCGACACGACCAGCACGCGTTCGACCGGCCAGGTCACGACCATCCAGAGGCGCAGCAGCATTTCCAGCGTCATGAACGCGCCCCACACGAAGGTCATCCGCCGGAGCATCTGCCGCAGCCCCAGCTGGGCTTCCCAGACGGTTTCGAAATGCGCGGCGCCGCCATCCATCTCGCGGGCCACCGTGGCGCGGGCGAGGTAGAAGATCAGCGGGCGTTCGCGGAACAACGACAGCAGGAACACGACGCCGATCGTGCCCGACGCGAGCGATTCGCGCATCAGCAGCGTGCGCGCGTTGCCGCCGAGCGCCATCCCGAGGATCGACAGCGCGATGCCCAGCAGCACGATGGCCGCCACCGCATCGACGCGGCGCGAGCGGATGAATTCGACGATCGACCAGATGATCGGCGGGACCGCCGACGCGTACAGCGCGCCGGTTTCGCCGAAATACGGCTGCGCGGCCCGGTAGGCAACCCAGGGCAGGACCAGGTTGACGAAGAGTTCGAGGATCAGTCCGGCTCGCGGTTTCACGGTGAGCAATCCCACGCAGGTTGGGGCGAACCTGCAAGGGGCGTGGTGGCCCGCGGTTGCCCCGAAAAGGGTTCGATTGAGTATATCGAAAAAGCGGGCGGGGTTGCGGTGCTGAGTCGGCTGCTTGCCGCCGGCGTCGCCGGCGCCCTCGTCATGGAAGCGCCGCGGCCGGCAGCGTGATCGTGACCGTGGTGCCCTGCAGCATGACGCTGTGCACGTGGATCGTGCCTTCGTGCCGCTCGACGACGGTCTTGACGAACGCCATGCCGAGCCCGACGCCGCTGGTTTCCGGCTGGCCGGCGGTGCGGAAGCGCCGGTAACGCTCGAACAGCCGCGTCTGGTCCGCGCTGCTGATCCCGCACCCGCTGTCGCGGATCATGCAGCGCACGGTCTTGCCGTCGGCGCCCGGCTCGACCCTGCATTCGACGCTCGTCAGCGACGCGCTGTACTTGATGGCGTTGTCCAGCAGGTTGATCAGCGCGCGCGACAGCAGCGCCGGGTCGCCGAGCACGATCGTGTCGTCGCGCCGCGGCACGTCGTCGATCGACATGGATTTCCGGTGCGCGAGCGGCCACACCGCGTCGCGTGCCTCGTTCATCAGGTCGGCGAGGTTGACCGGCACGCGTTCGTAGTCGCTGGCCTCCGCACGCGAGAGCTGCGCGAAGCCGTCGGCCATCGCCAGCGTGTGCCGTGCCAGCTTGCCGATTCTCGCGAACTGCTGCTTCATCTGCACGTCGCCCGCCCGTCGCGCCTGCGTGTCGATCAGGATGATCAGCGAGGTCAGCGGGGCGCGCATGTCGTGCGAGAACAGCGTCAGCATGTCGTTGCGCTGGCGTTCGAGCATGTCGCGGCGGACGGTCGCGTTGCGCAAGGTTTCCAGCGCGTCGTGGATCTGCGTGATTTCGGGCCCGATGCCGCGCGGCATCGCGACGTGCGACGTATCGCCATCGCTGAGCGCGACGATCCGGCGGCCGAGCGCATCGAGCGGCTTCGACAGCAGTCGCTGCACGCCGCGCGCGAGCGAGGCCAGGATCGCGATGCACAATGTCGTGGCGAATGCCGACAACGCGACCTTGATCCGGGCGGTGTTCCGGTCGCCGATCGCGCGACGCCGGGCCAGGTCGATCACGCGGTCGCGCAATAGCTCGCTCGGCCGGAAATGCGGCACGATCGCGCGGGAAAAGTCGGCCGCAGTCATCGCATAGACGCCGTTCTTGCCGCCGGCGACGGCCGCGTCGACGAGCGGCAGGATGTGCGCGTCGAAGGCTCCGTTGAGCTGCGCGTATTCGCGTGCCACGTCAGGGTCGTCGAGCTGTGCGCCGATCGAACTGTCGATCAGCGCGCGCAATTGCTCGATGCGGCCGCGCATCCGCATGATGTCCGCGAACTGCGTGCGGTCGAGCGCCTGCCGCGCGAACATCGGCGCGATGAGCAGCGAGCCCGTGCGGCCCGCGTATTCGCGGAGATCGCCGAGGAGCCGCGCGAGCAGGATCGCCCCCGATGTGCGTGGGTCGCCCATCGCGGTGTCGGTCATTGCGCCGTCGATCAGCAGCGACAGCGTGTCGACGATCCGGAACAGGCGCGCCTGCGCGTGCTGGATATCGTGAACGCTGCGTGTCGCGAGCGGCCGCATGCCGAGTGCATCGACTTCCGTACGCGCATCGGCGAGCGTGATCCGGACCGAGTCGAGTGCATGCAGCAGGTTGCTGCGTTCGCGATCGTCGAGCACGGTCGCCTGCGTGATGCCGCCGCGAAAACGGTCGAGCGCCTGGTCGGAACGCACGCGCGCGGCGAGCAGGTTGCGGACCTCGGTGGCGCCGTCGTCCTGCAGGCGCACCAGCAGGTCGTTCGTCGGGCCGCGCTCGGCCGAGATCACGTTGGCGGCGCTCATCGCGCCGCGGACGAATTCGAAGCTCTGCAGGTCGGCGTTCTCCTGCCGGTATTGCCGGAAACTCCCCCAGATGATCGTGCCGCACAGCAAGGCCAGCAGCGTGGTGACGAGTGCGAAGCCGATATGGGTCTTCTGCTGGATCGTCAGCGATCCAATGTTATATGCGCGTTCCCGGCTAAACGAGAATGAACGATTCATGACACACCATGTTTGCAAGCTATCCCGGGTGGGCCCGTATTCTCGGCCTGTCGGCGCCGTGACACCGTAAGGTTTTGTGGGGGGCGGGGGCCGCCTTCAAAGGGGGCGGAAACAATCCCGGCAGGGAGGCCGGATCGTGCCCTGCACAGGATCACCTTGCGTCAGTGTCCTGTCGACATCGGACGAATCGCGCTCGATCCGGAGAAACCCTAGGCACGCACCGGACCGGTGGCGCATGACGACGGATGGTCTGGATTGCGAATGTTTCTGATCGTCGTGTTCGATCGGTGCGCGGCACGAAGTTCGCGACGGACGACGGCGACAAGGAGGGGGCGCTGGGAGGGAATGGCAGGCCGGCGCGCCGCCCGTGCACGGGCGACGCTTCAGGGTGACACTTGCCGCACGCGTGCCGTGGCGCGAATCGCTGCCGCGGCCGCGCGCGCGCTCAGGCGATGGCGGGCTGAACGATGATCTTCACGTTCCGGTCCTTGTGGTTGACCAGTTCCTCGAAGCCGTGCGAGACGATGTCGCCGAGCGCGATGCGCCCGGTGATGAGCGGCTGCACGTCGATGCGGCCGTCCGCGATGAAGCGGATCACGTCCGCGAATTCGCCGTTGTACGCGAGCGAGCCGATCACTTCCTTCTCGGTCGACACGATGTCGAAGAAGTTGAACGGCGCCGGCTCCTCGAAGATGCCGACCATCACCGACTTGCCGGCCTTGCGGATCACGTCGATCGCGAGCTTCGCGGTGGTGGTGTGGCCGATGCACTCGAACGACACGTCGGCGCCGTAGCCGCCGGTCAGCGCCTTGACTTCCGCGATCGCGTCGGACGTCTTCGGATCGATGACGACGCTCGCGCCGACCTCCAGCGCCTTCTGCTTGCGCGCGGCCGACATTTCCAGCGCGATCACGCGCCCGGCGCCCGCGGCCTTCGCGCACATGATCGTGCACAGGCCGATCGTGCCCGCGCCGACCACGACGACGGTCTGCCCGACGATGTTGCCGGCCTTCTTCACCGCATGCAGCCCGACCGCGAGCGGTTCGATCAGCGCGCCGGCCTCGGTCGGGAAGTCGTCGGGCAGCTTGTACAGTAACTCGGCCGGCACGTTCACGTATTCGGCGAATGCGCCGTTGTTCATCAGCCCGGTGAACGCGAGGTTCTCGCAGATGTTGTACAGCCCATGCTTGCAATACCAGCAGGTGCCGCAATGCTGGCAGGCATCGGCCGTCACGCGATCGCCGACCGCGTAGCCCGTCACGCCCGCGCCGAGTTCGGCGATCTCGCCGCTGAACTCGTGGCCGAGGATGCACTGGCCCTTCAGGCCCGTCAGCGGATGCGGTGCGTCGACCGGGATGAAGACGGGGCCCGCGACGTATTCGTGCAGGTCGGAGCCGCAGATCCCGCACCAGTGCACGCGAATCGTGACCCAGCCTGCCGGCGGGCGCTCGGGAACGGGAACCTGTTCGACGCGGATGTCGTGGCGGCCGTGCCAGACGGCGGCTTTCATGCTGGGGGCGGTGGTCGATGCCGGTGTACTCACGTTGCTGTCTCCATCAGGTTGTCGTCGGGCGCGAGGCGTGGCTGCCGGTGCGCCCGTCGCGCGAGTGCGCGAACGACCGGTATGCAGGAACGGGGCCAGCTCGCGTGGGGGCATCCGGCGGCGATTGGACGGGATGTATGTGATGCGACGCACCATTTCCCTATTCGTTGACAGGAACCGATCTGACGGGGGCGTGGCGTGAAGTTTGCTGCGATGGCTAAACGGCAAGCCGGGTGAGACGCTGGGACGCTCGTCTCAGCGCAATGAGACGAATCGCGAGACGCGCGGTGATGACCGATGCGGTTCGATTCGCGTTCAGGCGACGACTGAGCAGCACGAATCCGGCGGCGCGGTACAGCGGCAGGCCGAACCATTGCCGCGATCGGCGGAACGGATCGTTGCGCACGTTACCCCTTTACTTGAAGTGAACTTCAATTTGTATCATGTGCGCCAGTCCGATCGCGGACGCGTGAAGCATCCCGTTGCACGCGGCCGCTTCAACGGAGGTGGAGATGACCGAATCGCCTGTCGCGGCCACTGCCGCCACGCTGCCGTCGCGGAGCTACCGGGCCGCCGTCGCGAACGTCGTGCTGGCGAGCATCGTGTCGGCGTTGCACGTCGGCAAGGCGACGATCGCATTGCCGTCGCTCCAGCACGAAGTTCGGGCCGCCCGCGTTGCCGCCGCCCGTGGGCGCGGCGTCGCAGCCCGCGGCGGCGACCGCAGGAGTGGTCACCCATGTCGACGAGCATCATTGATCCGCACGGCGACGGCGCATTGC
>NZ_VWWH01000175.1:0-5360 GCF_011753045.1 Burkholderia sp. Ap-955 | reverse complement strand
GCGATCACCAGCGCGGCGAGCGGCCAGCGCAGCCGCGGCGCGGCGTCGGCCGCACGCGCGAGCACGGCGCCGACGCGCGACACGTCGCGGATCGCGACATGTTCGCCGCGCAGGTGCGGCAGCACGAAGCGCGTGACGAGCGCGGCGGCCGTCAGCCCGACGATCGAATACAGCCCGAGCTGCACGAGGCCCGGGAATCCGGAGAACAGCATCGACGCGAACCCGCACACGGACGTCAGCACGCCGAGCCGGATCGTCGGCCAGTACGCGGCGACCCATGCGCGCGTCGCGTCGGCCGGGCGTGCCGTGCCGAGCGTGCCGGCCTGCGCCGACTGCACGAACAGGTAGATCGAATAGTCGACGGCTTCGCCGATCAGCGTCGTGCCGAAGCCGAGCGTCAGCCCGTGGACCGTGCCGAACGCGACGCTGACGGCCGCAATCCCGGCCGCGACGCCCGTCAGCACCGGCAGCAAGCCGAGCGCGAGCGTGCGCGGCGAACGGTACAGCGTCAGCAGCAGCGCGACGATCAGCACGACGCTCGCCGTCGACAGCCGTTCGACGTCGTGCCGGATCGTGTCGCGCGTGTCGACCGAGAACACGCCGGGGCCCGTCATCGCGAGCGTGGCCGCGGCGGCGTTCGGCACGGCCTGCTGCGCGGCGGTGAACGCGCGGTGCACGGAGTCGATCGCGCGGGCCTGCGCGTCGGTATCGGAACCGGCGGCGGCCGTCTGCACGACGAGCACCGCGCGCGTGCCGTCGCGCGACGCCCACACGCCGTCACGGCTCGCCGGTTCCGCCGCGCTGTCGAGCGGGTCGACGAACGTGGCGACTTCGCCGGTCGGGTCGCGCGGCAGCATCGCCTTGGCCACGAGGCCGGCCGACGAGCTCAGCAGGTCGAGGCTGTCGCCGAGCGCCTGATGCAGGCCGGCGGCGCTGAAGCGCTGCGGCGTGACGGCCGGGCTCAACAGGTAGCGATGATCGAAGATGAGCTGGCGGTCGCGCGCGTCGTTCGCGGCTTCGCCGTTGTGAACGGCCGCGAATTGCGGATCGGTGCGCAGCGCACCGGCGACGCGTCGCGACAGCGCGGCGCGCGTGGCGGCATCGCCGCCGTCGATCGCGACGAGGATCAGCCGCGACACGACGCCGTCGCGCAACTGGTCGACGAGCACGCGCTGCCCGGCGCTCGGCGCGCTCGGCAGGAACGCGGAGAGGTCGGCCGTGAAGTGCGCGCGCCCGATCGCGACGCCGCACGCGATGAGCGCGAGCAGCCACACGAGCACCGCGCGCTGCCGCAGCGCATGCAGGCGGCGTGCGACCGGTGACGCGAGGGGGCGGGTGCGTTCGTCCATCAGTTCGGGTTCGCCGGAACGGGTTGCAGCCGCATCACCGAACGGTCGCCGTCGGCCTGCCGGATCTCGACGCTGCGCAACACGTCGCGCGTGCCGTCGAGCGTGATCGTGCTGACGACCTTCAGCATCCGCGAGTCGAGCGGCGTGAGCGTCAGCGTCCAGTCGTCGCCGCGTCCGGCGAGCGCGACCTTGTACACCTGTTCGAGCGCGAAGCGGTTGCCGGCGAGCGTCGCGCGGATGCTGTCGATGAACGCGCCGAGTTCCGGATAGCGTGCGAGCGCGAGCGTGAACTTGCGGTTGTTGCGCTCGACGGTGAGCATGTCGCCGTCGACGACGAGGTGTTCGGGCTTCGGGTTCAGCGTGTGCTTCTCGAGATGGTCGGGCGCGACGAACACGAGTTCGCCGGACGATTCGACCGGCTGCGTCGCGATCGACAGGTACTTCGTCTCGGTGAAGGTCGCGCGCCCCGACTTGTGTTGCGCAAGCGTCGACATCAACTGGTCGAGGTTCCACGCCGGTGCCGTGTCGGCTGCCTGCGCGGGCGCGGCCGTCAGCGCGAACGCGGTGGTGGTCGCCGCGACGGCGACGGTCAGCGTGCGGATGGCGCGACGCAGCGCGGACGGAAGCGTGGGCAGGCAGCGGCGAACGGCGGTCATGCGTCGGAATCCCTCGTGGCGGACAGGCCGGCACCGGCGCGCACCGCGTCGCTGCGTGCGGTCCCGGTCCCGGTCGCGGCATCGCTGCCTTGCCAGAAATCGAAATAGTTGAACCAGTTGTACGGTGCCGCGCGGCAGTATTGGTCGAGCAGCGCGACGTAGCGCGCGAGTGCCGCGTCGACGGCCGCCGCGCGTGCGTCGCGCCGCACGTCGGAGAAATCGGCGAGCGTCTCGAAGTGCACATCGTAGCGGTTGCCGTCGCGATAGAGGCCCGTCATGAAGATCACCGGCCGCCTCAACATCGCGGCCATGTAGAGCGGCCCGAGCGGGAACGCGGCCGGCGCGCCGAGCAGAGGCAGCCGGCGCAGCGACGCGGCCGCGTCGTCGAGCAGCGTGCGGTCGGCGAGCATGCCGACCATGCAGTTCGCGTCGAGGCGCTCGCGTACCTTCAGCATCGAGTCGACCTGCCCGAGCGGAATCACTTCCGGCTGCGCGGCGGGATTCACCGCGGCGAGCGTCGCGTTGATCTTGCGCGCGTTCTTCTCGTACATCGTCACGACGACGCGCAGGTCCGGGTGCGTGCGGCCGATCGCGCGCACGACCTCGAAGCTGCCGAGGTGCGCGCCCATCAGGAATGCGCCGCGTCCGCCCGCGAGCGCGTCGTCGACGAGCGTTTCACCGTGCAGCCGGATGTCGAACAGGTCGAAGCGTCCGTTCATCAGGTAGATGCGGTCGTGGATCGTTGCCGCGAACGTGAACACGTGCCGGTACACGTCGCGCCAGCGCGCGGGGCGGCCGAGCACGCGGCGCAGGTAGTCGCGCGACGCTGCGCACGCGACCGGCGAGAACAGCACGAAATACGTCGCGATCAGGTGCAGCACGACGCGCGCGCGCTCCCGGCCGAAGCGCAGCGAGATCCACGTCATCACGCGCAGCAAGCCCGCATTGCTGCGCTCCTGACGTTCGGCCCACGCGGTGCGCTTCATGGCTGCGCGCCATCCTGCGCGGCCGGCGGCGCGGACAGCACGCCGCTCGCGACCTCGCGCGTCCCGGCGCGCAGCGTGAAGCGGATCGCACCGCTGGCTGCGGCGTCGTAAGCTAGATCGAGCGGTTCGCCGGGTGCGACCGGACTCAGGAATTTCGCGGACCCGAGCCGCCACGTGTGCAGCGGACGGTCCAGCGTCGTGCCGATCGCATGGATCGCGTGATCGAGCAGCACGACACCCGGCACGACCGGATGGCCGGGGAAGTGGCCGGGCAGCGCCGGGTGATCGGCAGGGATCGTGAACCCGAGCGCGGACGCAGGCGCGCCGGCCGGGTCGCGCACGGGCGTCGGCGCGGCCGAAGTACGCGCATGTTGCGCAACGAGCGCGGCGAGCACGTCGCGCGGCAGCTTGCCCGTTTCGTTGCGCGGCAGCGCGTCGACGAACACGAGCGGGCGCGGCATGAAGGCGGGATCGATCCGCTCGCGCAGTGCGCGCTGCAGATCGGCGGCCGCGAGCGTCGGCGCGACGACCAGCGCGACGAGGCGCGTGACCGGTTCGAGGCCCGCGCCGGCGTGGGCGGGCGCGGCTTCGTCAGGCATGAAGAACACGCCGTCGATCACCTGCGGAATCGCATTGAGCTGATGGTTCAGGTACGCGAGCGACGTGCGCTTGCCGGCGATGTTGACGAGGTCGGCCTTGCGGCCGTGCAGCAGGAACCGGCCGTCGCCGAGCAGTTCGAGCGCATCGCCCATCGGCACGGGCGCCTCGACGTGCCCGCCCGACACCCAGATCGTCGGTTCGCCATCATCGCTTTCCGGATCGTCGCGCGCGTCGAGCCGGATGCCCGGGAACGACGCCCAGGTCGCGCCTTGCGACGTGCGGCGGGTCGCGATCTGGCCGGTTTCGGTGCTGCCGTAGATCTCGACGAGCGGCGCGTCTAGCGCGGCCTCGGCTTCGCACGCGAGCTTTTCCGACAACGGCGCGGTGGCCGACAGCACGAGCGCGGCAGGCGGCAGCGCATGGCCGGCCGCCAGCAGCGCACGCAGGTGGATCGGCGACGTGACGAGCACGCGCGGCTGCGGGATCGCGTCGAGTTCGTCTCGAATGTCGACCGGGTAGAACGGCTGGCGATTGCTGAACGCGAGGCCGCCGATCAGCGCGAGCAGCACCGTCGACTCGAAGCCGTACATGTGCTGCGCGGGCACCGTGCCGATCAGCGTGGCCGCACGGCCGTCGAGCAGCCCGAGGCGGTCGGCCGCCGCGCGCACGCAGCCGACCAGGAAGCCCCAGGTCTTGCGGTGCGGCACCGGCGCGCCGGTCGAGCCGGACGTGAACACGTAGGCCATGATCCGCGCCGCGTCGATCTGCGGCACGACGAACGGCGCATCGCTCGCGAGTTCGCCGGGGGCGGCATCGGGGTACGCGAAGCGCGGCAGGTCGATCGCGCAGTCGGGCGCGTCGTGCAGGCAGAACGCGTCGGGCGCGAACGACGCGAGCTGGCGGACCATTTCGGGCGTGTGCGTCGACGGCAGCAGGCTGATCTTGCCGGCAACGAGCGCCGCGCACAGGCTGACCGCGAAGCGGTAACGGTCGCGGCACACGTTGAACACGTGGCCGCCGGCGGGCAGCGTGGCGGCCACGCGCGCGACGTCGGCGACGAACGCGCGCACGGTGACGGGCGCGCCGTCGCGCCAGGCGATCGTCTGGTCCGGCGACGAATGAAAAACCAGCGGGTGAGTCGGCATAAATCGGTCAAAACGGGAGCGAAGACCGGCGCGCGGCGCCGGCCGTGAATTCATCGTGACGGCTGCGATGCGTGAGTCGTCGCGCGATACGCGCGCACCGCATCGACCATGCGCGGCCGCGGTTCGTGCGGCAGTGCGAAACGCCGGCACGCATGCTCGGCGGCGAACATCACGGCGACGAGCGGCAGCGACAGGTAGTTCGCGAACGTCGACCACGTGACGATCGGTGCGGTCGCGAACAGCAGCGTCGACACGGCGGCGATCGCGACGAAGAACAGCGTCCACGCGAGCGTGATCTGCCGTGTGTAGCGCGCGACGGCCGGCGTGATCGCGCCGTGGATCATAGTCGCGAAGCGCGTGCACAGCGGCACCTGGCCGGCCGCGAGCGTGCGGCCGAACAGCAGCGCCATCGCGAGGTTGAAACTCGCGTGTTCCAGATACAGGCCCCATTCGAAATGCCGGGCGAGCGGCACGCGCGCGACCCATAGCGCGGCGGCAGCAAGCAGCCACGCCGGCACGAGCCACGCGCGATGCGGCGAGCGCAGCGCCGCGCCGAGTGCGAGCAGCAGCGGCGGTACGAGCGCCATCGCGAGGCCGAAGCCGTGTGCGCCGGGCGTCGCGGCC
>NZ_VWWH01000174.1:0-5361 GCF_011753045.1 Burkholderia sp. Ap-955 | reverse complement strand
CCGGCGCGGCGCCCGGCAGGTTGCGGCCCGCGACGCGTTGCAGTGCGTCGTCGATCGTCGCGAGCAGCGCGGGCGGCGCCGGCTGGCGCGCGTTCGCGGCGGCGCAGCGTTCGTAGTGGTCGGTGACGCCGGCCAGCACGCGATCGATCGCATCGGGCACGTCGCCGGACAGCCGGCGGCGCGAGCGGCGCAGGTCGAGCGCATTGAGCGCGATGCGCAGGTCGCGGAAGCTTTCGATCGACGGGTGGCGATGATCGTCGGACGCGCCGAGGCGCGGCAGCAGATGCGTGACGCGGTCGAGCATCCGCGATGCGTGGTTGCGCTGGTCGTCGAGCGGTTGCGTCGACGCGGAGCGCGCGACATCTTCCCAGCCCGAGCGCAGCAGGCGCCGCACCGCGAGTTCGGCACCGAACGGCCGCGTCGCACGCGTCCATACATACGCGAACAACAACCCGGCGACGCCCGCGAGGTTGCTGTTCAGGAACACGAAGAAGTCGGCGTCGTACGCACCCTGGATGCTGATGAAGGTGGCCGTGTTCACGGCGACGAGCATCGTCACCATGTTGAACTGCGGGCGCGGCAGCAGCGTGCCGATCAGGATGAACGGGCCCGCGAACATCACGACGAGCATCGCGAAATCGTGCACGTGCGGCAGCACGACGAACAGGTACAGACCCGCGAACACGACGCTCGCGGTCGTCGCGAGGAAGAACTTGAACACCAGCGGCGCCGGCTCGTCGAGCGCGGCGAAGAAGCTGCACGACACGGCCACGAGCGTGACGGCCGCGGCGCCGTCGTGCCAGCCGGACGCGATCCACAGCCAGCTCGCGAACACGATCGCGGCGACGACGGTCAACGTCGAGAACAGCATCATCCCGCGATCGTAGAAGCGCTCGGTGCCGCCGAGCCGCCAGTGCCGGTAGCGCGGCTGCCAGACACCCGCTTCGTTGCCGATCAGCGCGCGCAGCGAGCGGCAGTCCTGCCAGATGTCGATGACCTGGCGCAGCCGCCACAGCGCGTTCGACAGCAGCGCGCCGTCCCAACTCGAGAGCGCGTCGTCGCGCGGCTGCAGCGCGGCGATGCGTTCGCGCAGGTGTTCCGCGACGGGGTCGTCGGCCATGTCGCCATCGGAGCCGGCCCGCACGGCCGGCAGCGGCGCGTCGAACCACTTCGCGGCATCGGCGAGCAGCTCGTCGAGCCCGGCCGGCCGGATGTGCAGGTCGCGCATCAGCGCGATCAACGGATCGGCGAGCGACGACATCAGCGGCAGGAATAGCTGCATCCGCCCCGCGAGCGCCTGTGCCCGCGCGAGGATGCGCGGGTGCGCATGGTCGTAGCTCAGCTGGCTCAGCAGGAATTCGAGGCCCGTGATGGTCGCCGCGAGGCGTTGCCGGCACGCGGACAGCGCCTTGCCGGCGATGTGCCCGGACAGCGTCTCGCGGCCGTAGAACGCGGCATCCTTGAACCACGCGTCGGTGCGCTCGATCAGCGTCGGCGCGAGCCGGTTCGGGAAGATCGCGCTGCCCACCACGCTCGCGCACACGATGCCGAGCACGATCTCCTCGGTACGTGCGATCGCGACGTCGAACACGGTGGACGGATCGGTCACGGTCGGCAGCGCGACCAGCGGCATCGTGTAGCCGGCGAGCATGAACACATAGCTGCGCGCGGTGCGGTCGGAGATCGCGAGGTAGAGCAGCGTGCCGCACCAGGTGGCGACGATGATCGCGAACAGCAGCGGCGTCTCGACGAACGGCGGCACGAAGAAGATCGCGGCGGCGGCGCCGAGCGCGGTGCCGAGCGCGCGATACAGCGCCTTCGAGCGCGTCGCGCCGACGAACGGGTTCGACACGATGTAGACGCTCGCCATCGCCCAGTACGGGCGCGGCAACTGGAAATACAGGCCGAGATACAGCGCCAGCATCGACGCGGCGAACGTCTTGCCCGAGAACAGCCAGTCGCGCAGGCTCGGGTAGGTCATGACGCGGCGTCACCGGTGTGGGAGGCGCGCGCGACGGGTGTGTGCGACTCGGCGGCATTGAATGCATCGAGCACGCGCAGCGTCGCTTCGAGATCGGCGCGCGTGACACCCTTGAGCACCTGCGCGCGCAGCACGCGCAGGTCTTCCTCCATCTTCGCGGTGACCGCGCGGCCGGCGGCCGTCAGCGAAATCGTCTTCGCGCGGCGGTCGTGCGGATCCTCGTCGCGGCGCGCGAGGCCGGCCGCGCACAGCTGGTCGAGCAGGCGCACGAGCGATGGCCCTTCGATGCCGACGTATTCGGCGAGCGTGCCCTGGCGCACGCCTTCGCCGAGGCGCCCGGCGATCAGCAGCGGCGTCGCGCAGGCCTCGGACACGTTGTACGTGGTCAGCACGCCGTCACTGGTGCGGCGCCACTTGCGCGCGGACAGCACGAGAAGGCTGCTGACGGCGAGGCGGAGGTCGTGCAGATTGGTCATGGGCGAGATGATAGGGGCAAATTAATTCGATAGCAAACTATCGTTTTTGTCACCCGGATGACACGTCGCACGCGGTTCGGCCCGCCCGTTTGAAGCAATTTAGGCGGCGTGCCGGGGATGGTCAAGCTGTAAGGTTGTCGATGCGGTCGTGCATGCGACGGCCACGATCGAATGGTCAGATGAAAGTCGTCCGGCGGGGCCGCTCGGCAGGTCAGGCAGG
This sequence comes from Burkholderia sp. Ap-955, assembly GCF_011753045.1. NCBI lineage: Bacteria > Pseudomonadati > Pseudomonadota > Betaproteobacteria > Burkholderiales > Burkholderiaceae > Burkholderia > Burkholderia sp. Ap-955. The sequence continues at coordinate 2,684 of NZ_VWWH01000174.1, read as the reverse complement.
CTCGAAGCCGGGGTTCGGGAAATCCGGCTTCGCGAAACGGCGCACTGCGTGCATATTGGGGCCGTCGCAAGCCTTCCGGAGATTCCGCACGTGTCCACTTCATCCTCGCAGCCCTCTGGCCAGGCGTCGCTCGACGCGTGGCTCGGCAAGACCGAAACGCTTGGCGACGACATCACCGCGTTTCCGCTGAACGCGCTGGCCGCCACGCTCGACCGCCCGTCGCCCGGCGACGTCGTGCCGCCGATGTGGCACTGGCTCTATTTCCTGCCCATCGCGCCGCTGGCCGAAGTCGGCCCCGATGGCCACCCGAAGCGCGGCGGCTTCCTGCCGCCCGTGCCGCTGCCGCGCCGCATGTGGGCCGGCGGCCGCCTGGCGTTCCATGCGCCGCTCCATACAGGCCGGCGCGCGACGCGCGAATCGACGATCGAGAACATCGAGGACAAGACGGGCCGCAGCGGCCGGCTCGTCTTCGTGACGGTGCAGCACCGGATCGAGTGCGACGGCGTGTTGTGCGTCGAGGAAGAGCACGACATCGTCTATCGCGATGCGCCGCAGCCGGGCTCGCCGGCGCCGAAGCCGATCGCCGCGCCGGCGGGCGAGACGTGGTCGCGTACGGTCACGGCCGACACCGTGATGCTGTTCCGCTATTCGGCGCTGACCTTCAACGGTCACCGCATCCACTACGACCGCAGCTACGTGACGCAGGAGGAAGGCTATCCGGGGCTCGTCGTGCACGGCCCGCTGATCGCAACGCTGCTCGTCGATCTCGTGCACCGCGAGCGGCCCGACGCGACGCTTGCGAGCTTCGCGTTTCGCGCGGTGCGCCCGACGTTCGACGGGGAGCCGTTCATGCTGTGCGGCCAGCCTTCGGATGACGGCCGGACGATCGAGCTGTGGGCGAAGGATCGCGACGGCTGGCTGACGATGCAGGCCACCGCGACGCTTGCGTGACGGGCGCCGTTCCGGTCATCCGCGCGCGGCAGGATCCGTACGCGGGTGACCGTTGTCGCACGCAGCAAGCCGGTCGGACGCGCACTCGGCCAGCCCCGACGTTCGTCGGCAAACCCCTGTAAGCTGCTGGCAGGTCGCGTGCCGTTCGCCGGACCAGGCGATGCGCGGCCGGCTCTTCCCCCTTCCACGCATCGCATCAGGAGCAGGTATCTTGGCCACCTACATCGTGTTTACACGTGAAAGCATGCAGGACCAGCAGGAATTCGACCTCTACCAGAGCAAGGTCGGCGCAACGCTCGCCGGGCACCCGGTGAAGGTGCTCGCAGCCTACGGGCCGCAGGAAACGCTCGAGGGCGAAGGCCCGGAAGGCGTCGTGATCGTCGAGTTTCCGTCGAAGGAAGCCGCGCACGCGTGGTATCACGGCCCGGAATACCAGACCGTCGCCCAGCACCGCTTCAAGGGCGCGCGCTATCGCGCCGTGCTGGTCGAAGGCGTCTGAGCGACGTGCATCGGGTGAGTCCGGCGGCGCGCCGCGACGCCGGACGCCCGGCCCGCCCATGAAACCATCGACTCCCGCCACCGCGCCCATTCGCCCGCCGATGGGCCGCGCCACGACCGTGCTGCTCGCGATCAGCGTCGCGCTTTATCTGGTCGCCATGTTCACCGCGCCGTTCCGCACCGGCGCGCCTGCTCCGCATCCATGGGCCGACGGCTGGCAGGTGCTGCTGACGGGCTGGATGGGCGTGCTCGTCGGTATCTATGCATGGCTCGCAAATCCGCTCGTGTTCGCTGCCTGGCTGCTGACCGCGAAGCGCTACCGCGCCCAGGCGGTCGTGCTGGCCGGTCTGGCGTTGCTGTTCGGGGTGAGCTTCCTGTCGCAGCACCAGATTGCCGTCGACGAAGCAGGGAACGTCGAGCCCGTGCATCTCGACGCGATCGGCTACTGGTGCTGGCTCGCGAGCTTCGGCGTGGCGGCGGTTGGTGCGGCGTTGTTGCCCGGGCGGACGAAGACGGGCTGATTGATTGCGGACGCTTCGATGCGAATGTCGGCGGAGGTGAAGCCGACCGGTATTGCAATGATCCACGGCATCGGCACGTCACGCGCAATGGCGTCTTGCGTGCCGATGCATTGAAGGCGCACTGTCGCGCCTTCAACCTTCACCCTTTTACGCGATGTGTGGCTGCAACGCACGCAGCCAATACGACACCGCGACCGCGCCGCCGTCCGGCGTGCCGATCGCACGCTCGCCGAGATAGCTCGCGCGCCCGGCGCGCGGCGTCATGCGTGCGGTTTCCTGCGCGCCGTGCTCGGCGGCTTCGACTGCCGCGGCCCACGCGCTTGCGGGATCGAGATCGTTATCGAGCGCACGCTCGAATGCCGCGACGGCCGGTACCAGCGCATCGAGCATCGTCCGGTCGCCGGCATGCGCGCCGCCCAGTTCACTGATCGAATCCACCGCGCCGCGGAACGCCGCGGCCCAGTCGCGCGCCGACGGCTCGGCGATATCGGCCAGCCGGCGCGATGCGCGCAGCAGTGCGGTTGCATAGAACGGCCCCGAACTGCCGGCGATCGCGCGGCGCAACGCAGCGCCGAGCGCCGAGAGTGCGCCGGCCGGCGTGCCGTACGCGGCGTCCGGCAGTGCGACGATCGCCTGCGCGGCGCGCAGCATGCTCGCGCCGAGATCGCCGTCGCCGGCCGCCGCGTCGAGGTCCGTCAGCGTCTGCTCGTGATC
>NZ_VWWH01000173.1:0-5480 GCF_011753045.1 Burkholderia sp. Ap-955 | reverse complement strand
CGCCGCCGCGCCGCGCAAGCCTGCCGCGAAGCGCGCGAAGTCGGCCGGTGCGGCCGGTTCGGCCGCGGCGCGCGCGGCAGCCGCATCGTCGCCCGAAACCCGTCCGCCGAAGCGCTCGACGTGACGCGGCGCAGGTAGCAGGTCGATCATGCGGCTCGCGCTCGTTCTGATGGGAGGCGGCGCACGTGCCGCCTATCAGGTCGGCGTGCTGAAGGCGCTGGCCGAGATCGCGCTCGAAGCCGATCCGCAGCGGCACACGCTGCCGTTCGCGGTCGTGTGCGGCTCGTCGGCCGGCGCGATCAACGCGACGTCGATCGCGAGCCACGCGGACGACTTTTCCCATGGCGTGCGGCGCCTGCTCGAATTCTGGGAGCCGTTGCGCGCGGATTACGTGTACCGCACCGACTGGCTCGGTATCGCGGCCGCCGGCGCGCGCTGGCTCGCGGCGATGACCTTCGGCTGGGCGGCCCGCCGTTCGCCGCGCGGGTTGCTCGACAACGCGCCGCTCGCCCATCTGCTGCAGCGCGAGCTGAGTTTCCACCGGATCGAACAGATGCTCGAGGCGCGCCTGCTGCACGCGCTCGCGGTGACGGCGCTCAGCTATTCGAGCGGGCGGCACCTCACGTTCTACCAGGCGGCCCAGCCGATCCAGGCGTGGCGGCGCGCGCAGCGCACCGCGCGGCTGGTCGACCTGTCGGCGTCGCACCTGCTCGCGTCGTCGGCGATTCCGTTCGTGTTCCCGGCCGTGCCGCTCGTGCTCGACGGGCAGATCGAATACTTCGGCGACGGGTCGATCCGGCAGATCGCACCGCTGTCGCCCGCGATCCACTTCGGCGCGGACCGGATCGTCGTGGTCGGCGCGGCCGACCCGCGGCCCGAGATTCCGGCCGCGAACGGCGCGGGGCTGGTACGCGGCTACCCGACGCCCGCGCAGATCGGCCAGCAGGTGCTCGCGAGCGTGTTCCTCGACTCGATCGGCTCGGACATCGAGCGCATCGAGCACATCAACCAAATGATCGAGCACCTGCCGCACCAGGTCGAGATGGACAGCGGCTGGCGGCACGTCGACGTGCTCGCGATCGCGCCGTCCGAGCGCATCGAGCTGATCGCCGCGAAGCACCTGAAGCAGATGCCGGCGACGATGCGCGGGCTGCTCGGCGCGATCGGCGGCAGCCAGCCGGCCGGCGCGTCGTTCGCGAGTTACCTGCTGTTCGAGGAGGCGTTTACGCGTGAACTGATCGAGCTCGGCTATCGCGACGGGCGCGCGCAGCGCGACACGCTGGCCGGGTGGATCGCGCAGGCGGACGGCGGCAGCGCGCCGGCCGCCGGCATGCCGCCGGAAGACGGCCTCGCGACCGGCGAAATACGGGTCTGATGCTTGCAGGACAATGTAAGGTTGCGTTTTCGCGACGGTCGCCCGCGACCGATCGCCGCACCGAAATTGGCGGCGCACGACCGGGCAGGCGTCTCGGAACCGTCATGCACGCGTGATATCATGGCCGCCGCCGTATACACCATATCGAGCAGCCCGCCGATCCGGCATCCGCACGGGACCTTTCGGGGAACCCGCCTGGGGCAGGGGACGGGCGCGCCAACGAGCCGGCCAGCGCCGGTCCCCACTCAGGCAAGTGTGCAGCCGGTTCCGTTCGCGGAGCGTGGTTGCGGCATGCCGCAACGGCGGCGGCGCGGCCGCCCGGCTGCTGGACGAGGAATCACCGTCCGGCGGGTCGGTTTCCCGCGTAAAATTACAGTCTTGGCTGCAAAAAGCGCGCTCGGGCGTGCTTGCGCGGCAACAGTCACGTTTAGAGAAGTCGCATTGCGCAGAACAGGGGTGGGACCATCATGAACACGATGCTTTATCCGGAACTTTACCGATCGCTCGAAGCCGTCCGCTGGGACATGGAGAAGGACATTCCGTGGGACAAGTTCGACGCTTCGCTGCTCACTGACGAGCAGGCGAAGACGATCAAGATGAACGCGATCACCGAATGGTCGGCGCTGCCCGCGACGGAAATGTTCCTGCGCGACAACCAGCACGACAGCGACTTTTCCGCGTTCATGAGCGTGTGGTTCTTCGAAGAGCAGAAGCATTCGCTCGTGCTGATGGAATACCTGCGCCGCTTCAAGCCGGACATGGTGCCGACCGAAGAGGAACTGCACGCGGTGCGCTTCCAGTTCGACCCGGCGCCGCCGCTCGAGACGCTGATGCTGCACTTCTGCGGCGAGATCCGTTTGAACCACTGGTACCGTTGCGCGGCCGACTGGCACACCGAGCCGGTCATCAAGCAGATCTACGAAACGATCTCGCGCGATGAAGCACGCCACGGCGGCGCGTACCTGCGCTACATGAAGAAGGCGCTGAACAACTGCGGCGACGTCGCACGTGCCGCGTTCGCGAAGATCGGCGTGCTGATGGCGTCGGCGCGCCGCACCGAGAAGCCGCTGCACCCGACCAACCTGCACGTGAACCAGGCGCTGTTCCCGCGCGACACCGTGCAGTCGCGCCTGCCCGATCCGGAATGGCTCGAGCGCTGGCTCGACGAGCAGATCCGTTTCGACGGCGAGTGGGAAAAGAAGGTGGTCGAGCGGATCCTGCACAACCTGTCGATCCTGTTCGAGCGCACGTTCGCGACCGCACAGGAGCTGAACCGCTACCGCAAGGAAGTCACCGGCCGCCTGCAGGCCGAAAGCGGCCCGTCGTCGGCCGCGCAGCCGGCCTGAGGCCGGTTGGCGCCGCAGCCGGCGTGAATCGCGCCGGCCGCGTTGCGCGATGTCGCACCCGTTGCATGAAGCCCGCCCGGTCAGTCCGGCGGGCTTTTTATCTGGCGCCGCCGCCGCGTGCGCCGTTGCCCATTCCGTCCGACTTCCATCATGTCCGCCACCTTCGAACGCAAGCTGATCACCCGTGATGCCCTCGTCGCCCTGCGCGCGTCGCTGCCGTCGCCCGTCGTGTTCACCAACGGCGTGTTCGACATCCTGCACCGCGGCCACGTCACGTATCTCGCCGACGCGAAAGCGCTCGGCGCATGCCTGATCGTCGGCGTGAACAGCGACGCGTCGGTACGCATGCTCGGCAAGGGCGACGACCGTCCGATCAATCGCGAGGAAGACCGCGCGGCGCTGCTCGCGGCGCTGGAAAGCGTCGACTGGGTCGTGACGTTCGAGGAAAAGACGCCCGTGTCGCTGATCGAGGCCGTCCGGCCGGACATCCTCGTGAAAGGCGGCGACTACGACATGGATGCGTTGCCGGAATCGGCGCTGGTGCGTGGCTGGGGTGGCCGGGCGCTGGCGATTCCGTTCGAGCACGATCGCTCGACCACCGCGTTGCTGAAGAAGGTGCGCGCGCAGCAGACCTGAGCGCGGCCCGGCTCGGTCAGGGCGCGGACGCCGCGAGCGGCTCGGCCGTGACGGCCGGCGGCGCGATCGGGCTGCCGATGACGGGCTGGTCGGTGGCCTGTGCGAGCGGCGTCACGCGCAGCGCATCGGGCCGTACCTGCCGCGCCAGCACGCCCGGTTCGCGCGGGCCGGCTGCCGGCAGCGGCCCGAACACGCCGCGCGTCACCACGAACGCAAGCATGTTGGCGAGAAAGAGAACAGCGATCAGCCAGCGCAGCATCGTCGACACTCCTCGTCGTCATTTGACGTGGTTCACGTCATTGAATCGGGCCGGCCGCATGGCCGGCTATTTCGTTCCTTCTCATTCCTTCCGTTGACCGTGCGTGCGGGCTGCCGTCATGACGCGGCCCGTTCTTCACCGTCATCGTGACGCCGGCCCGCATGGGCGCGCGTTGCCGTGCGCCGGCGCGATGCCGGCGCTTTTCCGTCACGCCTGCGTCGGCGTTGCGGATGCCGCTTCCGCGGCGATCAGCGCGAGGCCAGACAGGATCAGTGCATCGTGCCGCGTATGCGGAAGCGTCAGCGCACGCGCGACATCGTCCGCCGCGCCGCCGGCCAGCACGAGCCGCACGGGCGCCTGCCATGCATCGGCGAGATCGCGCCACGCGCGTTCGATCAGCCCGGCCTGCGCGTACAGGCAGCCGGCCGACAGCGAGCGCGGCGTATCGACCTGGAACGGTTCGGCCTGCACACCCGCGAGCAGGCCGCTCGCGATGTCGGTGGTCAGCGTCGGCAACTGCGCGGTGTGCGTGCCGAGCGCGCGCATCATCAGCGCCCAGCCCGGTGCGATCAGCCCGCCCGTGAAGCGGCCGTCCGCGCGCAGCGCCTCGAGCGTCGTCGCGGTGCCGAACGTCGCAATCAGCAGGTGCTCGCCCGGAAACGCCGCGTGCGCGCCGATCAGGCCGGCCCAGCGGTCGCTGCCGAGCTGGTCGGGTGTCGTATAGCCGTTCGTCACGCCGCATTGCGTGTGACGCGAGCGTATCGTCGTGCGCGACAGGCCCGGCCAGCGTGCATCGAGCAGCGCGTCGAGCCGGGCGGCCACGTCGGCGCCCGCGACGTTCGAGATCCACGCGCCGCGCGGACGCGGCAGGGTCGACCAGTCGGGATCGGTGCCGCCGTCGCGTGTGTGGCCGAACGCGCCCGTCTCGACGAGCGTGCGCTGCGCATCGGCGAGCGCCCACTTGATCCGGCTGTTGCCGGCGTCGATCAGCAGGTGCGGCTCGTTCATTGCGCTTCGCGCAGCGACACGTCGCCGGCGGCGATCGCCTGCACGCCGTCCGGCGTATCGAGCAGCAGCTGGCCGGTCGCGTCGATGCCCGTCGCGATGCCGCGCACGCGTTCGACGCCCTGTTCGAGCAGCACGACTTCGCGCCCCGCGTACGCGTGCAGCGCGTGCCAGCGCGGCAGGAACGGCGCGAGCCCTTCGGCGCCGAACTGCGCGAGCGCGGGCGTGAGCGCGTTCAGCGACGCGGCAAGCGTATCGGTGAGGTTGGCCGATGCGCACGCGATCGACAGCGCGGCGGGCGGCAGCCCGCTCGCGAGCGTCGCTTCGCGCGCGCGCAGCGCGTCGACCTGCGCGGCGACGGCCTCCGCGCCGCGCACGTTGATGCCGAAGCCGATCACGACGGCGGTGGCGTCGGCGCTGGTCCACGCGGTTTCGATCAGGATCCCGGCGAGCTTGCCGACGATGCGCGGCGTGCCGTCGTCGGTGGCGGTCAGCAGCAGGTCGTTCGGCCATTTGAGCGCGACGCGCGTATGGGCGTCGAGCGGCAGCGCGGCCAGCCCTTCGGCGAGCGCAACGCCGATCGCGATGCTGAGGCCGCCGAGTGCTTCGACGGGGCGCGGCATGATGCAGCCGACCGAGCACAGCAGTGCATTGCCGGGCTGCGCGAACCAAGGGCGGCCCTGCCGGCCGCGGCCGGCCGTCTGCTCGAACGCGACGCGCACGAGCGGCGCGGGCAATGCGTTCGCGTAGCGCGGCAGCGCCTTGAGCCGGGTGGCGACGTCGGCGTTGGTCGAGCCGGTGGCGGCGACGATGTCGAGCGGCCACGCACGCGGCGCGGCGTCCAGGTGCGCCTCGAGCC
>NZ_VWWH01000172.1:0-5788 GCF_011753045.1 Burkholderia sp. Ap-955 | reverse complement strand
GCGGCCTCGGCCGCTGCAGCGGTGGCGTGCGGGGTGGCGTCTTGGGCGGTGTCCAGCGCGGCGTTGTGCGCGTCCGGGCCGAACGACGCGAGCGCGAGTTCGCGCTCGAGCGGCGTCATGCCGTCGTGCGCGAGCGCCTCGGGCGGCCGCGTCACCACGTGCTCACCTTGCCGATCGCGGCGGCGACGCGCTGCCAGCGCGTGGGCAGCGTCGCGTCGACCTCGCCGGTCGCGGCGTGCGCGCGGCAGCCGCCGCGCTCGATCGACGCATCGGTGCGCACGTTCCAGCCGAGCGTATCGAGATCGTCCTGCAGATAGGCTTCGACGACGGGCAGGTCGGCCGGATTGACCGCGAGATGCGGCGCGCCGGACAGCGCGGGTTCGGCCGCGAGCACGTCGCGCACGGCGGCAACCAGCGCGGCCGGGTCGTGCTTCACGTGCTGCCGGACCACCTGCTGCGCGATGTCGAGCGCGAGCTGCGCGATATCGGCGGCCAGATCGTGCTCGACGGTCGACACGGCCTCGCGGAACGACGCGGCGAGCGCCGCGAGCTGCGCGGCCTGTTCACGCGCGTCGGCCTGGCCGGCTTCGAAACCCTGTTCGCGGCCCTGCTCGAAACCGGCCTGGTAGCCGAGCGCCTGGCCTTCGACATGGCCGGCCGCATGGCCTTCGGCGTGCGCGGCGTCGCGCACGCGCTGCAGTTCCTCGGCGAGCGCGGCGGCGGCCGCTGCCGCGTCGTCGGGCGGCGGCGGGGGCGGCGGCGGGTCGAACGACGCCATCTCCCACCGCTGGTAGGCGGTGAGGGTGCCCGCGCGATCGCTCGCCGAATCAGACATACGCGTCTTCCGCCTTGCCGCCGATCGCGATCGCGCCGCTTTCGGCCAGGTTGCGCACGATCTGCAGGATGCGGCGCTGCTGCGTCTCGACGTCGGACACGCGTACCGGGCCGCGCGCGTCGAGATCCTCGGCGAGCAGTTCGGCCGCGCGCTGCGACATGTTCGCGAGGAACTTCTGGCGCAGTGCCGGCGGCGCGCCCTTCAGCGCGATGATCAGCGTTTCCGACTCGACTTCCTTGAGCACCATCTGGATCGCGCGATCCTCGAGGTCGAGCAGGTTCTCGAACACGAACATCTGGTCGATGATCTTCTGCGCGAGTTCGGCGTCGTACTGGCGCACGCTTTCGAGCACGCCTTCCTCATGCACGCTCGTCATGAAGTTCAGGATTTCGGCCGCGGTGCGGATGCCGCCCATCGGGCTGCGCTTCAGGTTGTCGCTGCCGGACAGCAGGCCCGTCAGCACATCGTCGAGCTCGCGCAGCGCGGCCGGCTGGATGCCGTCGAGCGTCGCGATCCGCAGGATCACGTCGTTACGCAGCCGCTCGGTGAAGCACGACGCGATTTCCGACGCCTGGTCCCGGTCGAGGTGCACGAGGATCGTCGCGATGATCTGCGGATGCTCGTTCTTGATCAGTTCGGCCACGGCGGCCGAGTCCATCCACTTCAGGCCCTCGATGCCGCTCGTGTCGCTGCCCTGCAGGATGCGGTCGATCAGCACGCCGGCCTTGTCCTCGCCGAGCGCCTTGGTCAGCACCGAGCGGATGTAGTCGCTCGAATCGAGCGACAGCGCGGTGTGCTGCTCCGCTTCCTTCGCGAATTCGTGCAGCACGTCCTCGACCTGCTCGCGCGTGACATTCTTCAGCGCGGCCATCGCGGCGCCGATCTTCTGGACCTCGCGCGGCGCGAGGAACTTGAATACCTGCGCGGCCTCTTCCTCGCCGATCGACATCAGCAGGAGCGCGCTCTTGGTCAAGCCTTCAGCGTTCATCGGACACCCAGTTCTTCACGACGGTGGCGACGATCTTCGGATCCTGGCGGGCGATCGTGCGCGCGTAGTCGAGGTTGCGTTCGTAACGGTTCTTTTCGCTCTCGAATCCGAGCAGCAGCGAGTCGGGTTCCTCCGCCTTCTCCGGCGCCGGCAGGCCGTCGAGCACAACCGGATCGTCCGGTGCGGCGAGCGCCGGCGCGGCCGGTTCGGGCGGCGGGAATGCGCGGCGCATCGCCGGGCGCACGAACATGAAGTAGAGCGCCGCCGCGGCCGCCGCGATGCCGAGCCACTTCGCCGCTTCCTTCGCCATCGCGATCATGTCCGGCTGGCGCCACCACGGCAGGTCGGCGTACGGGTCGCTCGCGGTGGAGAACGCGCTGTTCACGACGTTCACCGAGTCGCCGCGCTTCTCGTCGTAACCCATCGCATCCTTCACGAGCTGTTCGACCTGCGCGAGCTTCGCGGGCGGCAGCGGCTGCATCGTCACGTGGCCCTTCGCGTCGGCGACCGGCTGGTAGTTGACGACGACCGCGACCGACAGCCGCTTCACGCTGCCCATCGGCTGTTCGGTGTGGCGGATCGTCTTGTCGAGCTCGTAGTTGGTCGTCTGGTCCTTGCGGTCGCTGACCGGCGTCGTCTGCGGCGCGTTCTGGCCGTTGCCGGCGACGATCGGCGCGGAGGCCGGCTGCGGCGGCGTGTTCGACAGCGCGCCCGGCACGCCCGACGCGCCGCCCTGCGCGAGTTCGGTCGCGCTGCTGGTCTGCTGGCTGCGGATCGCGGATTGCTGCGGATTGCCGTTCGGGCCGTAGCTTTCCGACGTCTGCTCGATCTTCGAGAAATCGAGATCCGCGCTGACCTGCGAGCGCGCGTTACCGGCGCCGAAGATCGGCGCGAGGATCGCATCGATGCGCTTCTGCGTGTTGTGCTCGACCTGCTGCACGTACTTGAGCTGGCTTGCGTCGAGGCCGGATGCCGACGCGGTCTGGGTCAGCAGGTTGCCGTCCTGGTCGACGATCGTCACGTTCTTCGCGGGCATGTCGGGCACGCCGGACGACACCATCCGCGTGATTGCCTGAACCTGGCCTTCGTCGAGCACGCGGCCCGGGTAGAGGTCGACGAACACCGACGCGCTCGGCGCTTCCTTGTCGCGCACGAACACCGACGGCTTCGGGATCGCGAGATGCACGCGCGCGCCGCGCACGGCGTTGATCGATTCGATGGTGCGCTGCAGCTCGCCTTCGAGCGCGCGCTGGTAGTTGATCTGCTCGGCGAACTGGCTGATGCCGAATTTCTGGTTGTCCATCAGCTCGAAGCCGACCGAGCCGCCCTTCGGCAGCCCCATCGCGGCGAGCTTCAGGCGCGTTTCATGCACCTGGCTCGACGGCACGAGGATCGCGCCGCCGGCATCGGCGAACTTGTAGGGAACGTTTGCCTGCTGGAGCGCGGCAATGATCGCACCGCCGTCGCGATCCGACAGGTTGCTGTACAGCACGCGGTAGTCGGGCGCGCGGCTCCACAGCACGAGCGCGGTGATGACGGCGACCGCGAATGCGACGGCGATCAGGAACGGCAGCTTCGGGTTGCCCTTCATCCGCGAGATGCCGGGGATGCGTTCCGCGAAGCCGCCAAGCCCGAAGTCCGCGCCTGCGCCACCCGCGCCCGGCAACGCGGCGGCCGCGGCGGCGCCGGGCGCCGGGCTGGCGAGGCCCCCGCGGGCGTCTGGGTTGATCAGCGAGTTGGCCTGCGAATCCATGCGTCGAGTTTCTCCGGAGCGGGACGACTGAGCTCGCTCGGACGAGCGGGCGGACAATGACACGATGCGATTATCGTGACCCGGGCCCAACTCCGATCGACCGAAAAGAGCGGGGTTTCCCCCGTACTTTCTCGGCTTTGACGCGCGGCGCGCTGCTATCCTTTTTCGGAATCCGGCATGGCGCGCGTGGTGCGGCGCCGGCGGATCTCCCGGTGCGTCCGGGTCTCTCTCTCAGGTTTGGGGACAGCATGACTGCGAACGTCAGCGGAATCGGTTCGGTGTTGCAACAGATGCAGTCGATGGCCGCGCAGGCGTCAGGCGGCGTCGCGAGCCCGGCGGCGGCACTGGCCGGCTCGGGGGCGGCGACGGCCAGCACGTTCGCCAGCGCGATGAAGGCGTCGCTCGACAAGATCAGCGGCGACCAGCAGCACGCGCTCGGCGAGGCACAGGCGTTCGAGGTCGGCGCGCCGAACGTGTCGCTGAACGACGTGATGGTCGACATGCAGAAAGCCAACATCGGCTTCCAGTTCGGGCTCCAGGTCCGCAACAAGCTGGTGAGCGCTTACAACGACATCATGCAGATGGCGGTTTGACACGGCGGCTATTCAGGGAAGGCGATCCGTGGACGGCCATCCGGCCTGGGCTGCGGGCCGGCCTGGCTGCGCCAGGCGGCACGCGCCGCTTGCCTAAAGCTTTCCCAATCCCTTCCGATAACTCCGGTGAAGGCCGCGTCGTGCGATGCACGGCGGCGGTTCCCGTATAGCCAAGGCACAACAAGGAGAAGCGCATGTTTTCCCCAGGACACGCTGGAGCCAGTGCATACGCGCGTGTCGGTGTCGAGACCGGGGTGATGGGCGCTTCCCCGCACCGGTTGATCGCGATGCTGTACCAGGGCGCGCGGCAGGCGGTTGCGCTGGCGCGCATGCATTTGCAGCAAGGCAATGTGTCCGCGCGCGGCGAAGCGATCAGCAAGGCGATCCGGATCGTCGACAGCGGGCTGAAGGCGTCGCTGAACCTCGATGCGGGCGGCGAGATCGCGGAGCGGCTGGATGCGCTGTATGCGTATATCGGCCGGCGGCTGCTTGAAGCCAATGCGCAGGCGAGCGACGCGATGCTGGTCGAGGTCGACAGGCTACTCGCGACGCTCGAGGAAGCATGGACGGGGATCGCCCCGGAAGTCGCGCGGATGGCCGCGCAACAGGCAGTGGAAGCATCGAGATGAATCGCAAGGCCGAATACTTCGAACGTTACGAGGCGCTCGCCGCCGTGTCGAGCCGGATGCTGGGCGCCGCCCGCAGCGCCGACTGGAGCGCGTTGCCGGGGTTGCAGGCCGAATTCTTGCAGCTGGTCGACGGGTTGAAGGAAGCCGATCCGGGCGTCGTGCTCGACGAATCGGATCTCGGCCGCAAGCTCGACCTGATCCGCCGCATCCTGGCCGACGACGCCGCGATTCGCGATCTCGCGAGCCCGGACGTCGCGCGGCTGTCCGCGCTGTTCGAGGCGCGGCGCTCGACCCAGGTATTGACCGATCTCTACCGCGCGCGCGGGTAGGGCCCGTTTCCGGGGAAACGGGCGCGGGGGCGCACGAGCCCGTTGCGGCAGGCGCGCAGTTCCCGCGGACGGCACCGGCGTGCCGTTCCCGGATTCGCAACGATGTGCAGGGTCTGTTTACATATGGAACGCGCATGCGAATGCCCGAAATCGCTCGCAGGGCAAGGAGTGAGGAGCGCCGTTTGGCCGAGCCAAATAAGCGACGAACGACGCCGCCATGCGGGCGATTTCGGGCATTCCCGTGACATGTTTTTTTAAATTTGGGGTTGCCACGAGAACGGCCGCTCGCCGCGTTGCGCTCCTTGCGAATACGTCAGTATTCGCAGCGTCGCGCGCCTCGCGAGCGGCCGTTCTCGTGGCAACGCATGCGCGTTCCATATGTAAACAGACCCTAGAGTAAGCAGGCTCCGATCATGACCGGTATCGACTCCGTTGCGGCCGCGCTGCTGGCGAGCCGCCTCGACAGCTTGCTGACCGGCACCGTGTCGGCGCCCGCCGGCGGCGGCGTGACCTCCCAGGTCGGCACGCCGGGCACCGGCGCGTCGTCCACGCCGTCGGCCGGCACTCCGCCTGCCGCACCGCCTGCTTCCACCCAGACTGCACTGTCCGATGTCGGGCGCGTGCTCGACGCGATCTCGCGCGCCGGCGGGGACGCGACGCC
>NZ_VWWH01000171.1:0-5981 GCF_011753045.1 Burkholderia sp. Ap-955 | reverse complement strand
ACGACGCTCGCGAGCACGGCGCCGCTCATGATCGACGTCGAATAGACGCCCATCGCACCGCCGATCCGCGTCGCGAATTGCGCCTTCACGAAGCCGGGCAGCAGCGCCTGCACCATCGCGATCCCGACGCCCGCGCAGCAGGCGCTCGCGAGCAGCAGCCACGCGTGTTGCGCGCCGATGCGCGCCACGCAGGCGAGCCCGATCAGCGCGACGCCGAGCCAGACGCCGCCCGCGATGCCGGTCAGGCGCTGCAGGCGCCGCGCACTCAGCGCGCCGAGGCCCATCAACAGGATCGGGATCGTCGTCAGCAGGCTGGCCGCGCCGTCGCTGATGCCGGTCGCGCGCTGGATCATGTCGAGCAGCGGGCCGACTGCGGCAAGCGCCGGCCGCAGGTTCAGCCCGACAAGGACGATGGCGGCAAGCCGCCATCCCGGGGAAGTGAAGCGATTCATTGCAAGGCCCTCGATATTGGTGCGCAGCCCTGGTGAGGCGCCGCGTGTTTTTCAGGTAAAGTATCTCGACATCAAGATAAATGCTGATTTATCTCGACGTCAAGATAACTGGTGAGCCGAGGAGGGTTAATGGATCGAGCCGCGCATGCGCTCGCACAATGGCGCGCCGAGCGACCGGATCTCGACGCGTCGTCGATGGTGGTGATGGGGCGGCTGCAGGAAGCGGCGCTCGTGATCGCGCGCGACCGTCTCAATCCGCTGTTCGCGCGCTACGGGATGCAGCCGGGCGAATTCGACGTGCTGGCCACGCTGCGGCGCGGCGGCGCGCCGTTCGCGCTGACGCCGACGGCGCTGTACGACGCGCTGATGATGTCATCGGGCGGGATGACCGCGCGCATCGACCGGTTGCAGAAGGCGGGGTGGGTGGAGCGCCGGCCGAACCCGGCCGACGGGCGTGGCACGCTCGTCGCGCTGACGGATGCGGGCCGCGCGCTGATCGATGAGGCAGTCGTCGCGCACATCGACAATCAGCGCGCGGTGCTGGCGGTGCTGTCGGATGCGGAACAGGCGCAGTTGTCGAAACTGCTGGGGAAGTTGCTGGCGGGGTTGGGAGAGGCGTCGGAAGGGGCGGAGGGAAGGTAGCGCTGCGAAAGCGTGACGCGAACTCTGCCGAGGTCGGCTTTGCGGGGGCTGACTCAGCAAGCCCCTCTCTCAATTACATCGACAGAAGCCCGCTTAGCGTCACGACGAATGCCCAGCTTACGCCAGATATTGGCATCGTCAAAAGTCGACTTTTAGCTTTCAGGCTCAAGCTTTCGGATAAGAAACCGATAATTTAGTCGAGACGCTGGTCAGTCAACGAGGGGCTGTGTTTGCAAGCAATGAATATTTTGCAAATCGTGTGCAAGGCAATCGATTGCGCGGGTTCCAAAACCTAACTTTGGCCCATTCGGGCGGGCTACCAGACAAGTAAACTTCGATCACACAGGCAATTTGATGGCCGACTACTCACCTGAATCCCTAATTGACCACTTCTTTGCAGATGCGAACGTTCAGCGACTCGTTACGTCGACGGCCTCGTGGCAACCCCTACGCATCTGCTACCCTAAAGAAGTTAACGTATCCCGGTTCTTGGCATGGTTGCTCGATCCATCCGAAGGTCATGGACTGGGGGACTTGGCGATTCAGTCGCTTCTCACACGCGCCTGGTGGAATTCAGACGACGCGGACGTGCCACTAACGACTCGACGATTCCTGTCGCCCTCCAACGTGCAAACAGAAGGCTTCTCCTCGGCGGTGGTTACCACTGAGGTGGATCTCAATGGCCGCTCCCTGGACGTGCTGGTCGTAGACTCGAACCGTCGACGGTATATTGCAATTGAGAATAAATTTGGCGCGCAACAATCACGTGCACAACTCAAGGACTACCGCAAGCAGTTGGAAAAACTTCTACCAGACTTCCTTGGCGTGCACGTTTTCCTCGATTCTCGTGAGGCGGTACCCGAAGATGCCGCCTGGATACCAGTAGGCTACGACTGGCTCGCTGAGTTTCTTCGTGAGGTTGAGAAACGCGAAGCCACCGCGCGGCACGTTCAGCAGGCGCTTGCACAGTTTCGTAACGTCATCGAAGATGAAACGGAAGATTCAATGGGAAAGAGTTCGTTCGGGCGTCTCGTGACGGAGGTCGCTGGCGGCCACCCAGAAGTTCTCGAACTCATGACCCCTTGGGCACGGCATGGCTCCAAGGGAGCGCGCGCACATATGCTTGTCGAACTAATGTCCGAAGCAAATACGCTTGAAGGGAAGTCAATGCTGCGCCTGTTTCAGCTTTACTGGCGCCGGGCTTCGGTCTGGGACCATTGCATTCGCCAGGCGCAATTTGCGCCATTCGTTTCCGCCTTGCGGCAACGATTCGACGATGTTCTCGTCGACCCCAAACGTGTACGCACCGGATTTTCACTTCTGCGATGGGACTCGTTAATCGATCTGGACCAGTTTCCCGATTGGAACTATTACCCAGCCGGGGTTAACGTTCGCCAGACTGGTGAGACGTTTCAGGTGACAACCTTTGTCCAGCTCAATCACGTCCGTGCTGAGAAGCGTGATGTGTTAATTGAAGCGGCGGAGGCGCTCCGCAAAACCAATGGCGTACGACGTCAAATGAGCGACGAGCAATCGTTCGTGGTCTTGCGTAGGCTCCGCGACCTCAATAAGACTCGGGCCATCAACGAGACCGTATCGCAGTTCGTTGAATTGCAATCCAAGCTCGAATCGATTCGTTAGTTGGGGCGGAAACCACTTTGCGACAGCCGCCAGGACAAATTCCGCGAGAGGGGGTGGGCAATTGATGTCCGTGTAGCACCACATCGGCGATCCCCCCAGAATCACCACGATCATCGACATACTCATGGAAAGATAAACTCAAATAACAAAAATACTCCGAGGCACTTCGTCAACACAGCTAGCGCACCTCAATGGTGGAAAGCTCTTTGAAGGGACATCGTCGGCGCAAATGGCAAAGATTGACGGAAGCAAGGTCTTCCATGGCACATCGTCCACGCAGATTCTTAAGGTCGACTCTGGAAGGATTTTTGAAGGCACGTCGTCCAGGCAAATTGCGCGAATCGATGGCGGAAAAGTGTTTCGCGGAACGTCTCAGAATCAGATGGCGAAGGTTGAAAATGGGAAGGTATATGAAGGGACTTCGTCGACGCAAGTTGCTCGCGTCGACGGGCCAATCAGCCACGCGGAACTGGCATCAGTTTTACGCTTGGTCCTTGCCCTTATATGAACGAGCACTAGCGAGCTGAAGGCGAACTGAGCGATTGGTCACTGACCGTCCGCTATGCAATATCGAGCGACAGTCCGATGACCGACGAAGCACGCATGGGAACGGCGGTTAGCGGCCGAGGACTATCAGTCTTCCCCGCGTTCCCCAGATAATTCGCGATGAACGTCAAAAAAGCCTGCCGCGCAATGCGGCGGGCTTTTCAGGTCACAGCCGGCACAACGTGTGCCCGCTTAACCCCTCAACCGCGTGCCGGAATATTCAGCCCACGCTCGACAGCCGGCCGCGCAACGAACGCGTCGAGCACCCGCTTGACGTTCCGGAATTCGCTGAAGCCCACGAGATCACCCGCTTCATAGAACCCGACGAGGTTGCGCACCCACGGGAAGATCGCGATGTCGGCGATCGTGTAGGTATCGCCCATCACCCACTGGCGGTTCGCGAGATGCGCGTCGAGCACGCCGAGCAGGCGCTTGGACTCGTCGACGTAACGGTCGCGCGGACGCTTGTCCTCGTAGTCGCGGCCGGCGAACTTGTGGAAGAAGCCGACCTGGCCGAACATCGGCCCGATGCCGCCCATCTGGAACATCACCCACTGGATCGTCTCGTAGCGGCCCGCGAGATCCTTCGGGATCAGCTGGCCCGTCTTGTCCGCGAGATAGATCAGGATCGCGCCCGATTCGAACAGCGGCAGCGGCTTGCCGTCCGGGCCGTTCGGATCGATGATCGCCGGGATCTTGTTGTTCGGGTTCAGCGACAGGAACGCGGGCGAGAACTGGTCGTTCGTGTCGAAGCGCACGAGGTGCGGCTCGTACGGCAGGCCGGTTTCCTCGAGCATGATCGACACCTTGACGCCGTTCGGCGTCGGCAGCGAGTAGAGCTGGAGACGGTCGGGATGCTGGGCCGGCCACTTTTGCGTGATCGGGAAGGCGGACAGGTCGGACATGGAGGGTCGCTCGTCGAAGTGAAGGATCCGCGCCCCGTTCCTGCTGCCGCACGCGCCACGGTCGATGGCGAGACGGCAGGGCGGAGCGCGCCGAAAACGCCCACTGTAGCCGATCCCGCGGATCGATGCAGGCGGTGGCCACGGGCGACCGCCGTGGCATCGCAGGCGCCGCCGGCAACCGTCAGAAGTTGTGCCGCAGCCCGATCATCGCGGCCGTCGTGCCGACGCCCGGCGCGACCGGCTGCCCGTACACGAGCATCTGGTCCATCGTGCCGCGGTTGTTCACGTGGCCGATCTGCGCATAGACCATCGTCCGCTTCGACAGGCTGTAGTCGGCCGCGAGCACGACCGCCGTCGACTTGTTCGCCGAGACGTTGCGGTCCTTCAGGTAATACACCGCGGACGTCACCTGCAGCGCGGGCGTGAAGCGATAGCCGATGCCGGCCGACAGCATGTCGAGGTTCACCTTGTCCGCATGCGACGGATTCCTGCCGTTGCCGTACGACGCCGACACCGAGAAGTCGTGGATCGTGTATTTCGCGCCGAAGTAGATGAAGCGGTTGTTGTCGACACCGGTCGGCGCGACGCCCGGCGCCGGGCTCGTGTCGTGGCCGTTGTAGTAGGCGGCCGAAGCGTTCAGCCCGTCGTTCGCATACCTGAGCACGACCGACTCGCGCGTGCCGCCCTGGAACTGCCCGGCCACGCCGCCCGGTGCGTATTCGAGCGCGATCGACGCACCCGCGAAGGTCGGCGACTGGTAGACGAGCGCATTGCTGTCGTACAGCGCGCCGATCGCTGCGTTGGTGCTCGTCCCCGACCAGCCGGCCGCCGTGTTCAGGCCGAGCCACGCGATCAGCACGCTGCCGAAGAACTGCGCGTTGCGCACGTCGGTGTCGGCCATCGCGTAGATCATCGGCACGATCTGGCGGCCGGCCGTGAACGTGCCGAACGGGCCGGACACGCCGAGCGACGCAACCTGGTTGAAGATCGCGACCGCGCCCGGCGTATCGCTCAGCTGCAGCTTGCCGGTGCCGCTGTCGAACGAACCCTGCAGCTTGAAGTTGACCTTGTAGCCGCCGCCGATGTCCTCGCTGCCCTTGATGCCCCAGAAGCTCGAGTAGATACCGCCGTCCTTCATGCGGAACACCTTGCCCGCATTCGGTGCGGTCGGGCTGAACGACGCCGCCGACGTGCTCTGGTACAGCAGGCCCGAGTCGATCACGCCGTAGAGCGTGACGGAGGATTGCGCGTGCGCGAGCGCCGAACAGCCGGCAAGCGCCGCGAGCGCGGCCAGTTTCGTCTTCATGGAGTCTCCAGGGTCGTATTGGACCGGACGGGATCGAGCCCGTCCGGGTGAAGCAGGGAGGCTAGCGGGACGGTGTGACAGGCGACGCCCGCATGAGCCGTGCGGAAAGACTACGCAACGGCGGGCGGCCGCTCCCCCCCATGCGCGGGGGGCAGGGTTGCGGAGAATCGGAGGAAGACGGGCGCGGCGATGGGCCCGATTGGCGGAACCGGCGCTACAACGTCAGGGCGCGCTTTCGAGCAGACCCAGCACCAGCGCGCGGCGCACCGCATGCTTGCGCGAACTGGCGTCGAGCTTGCCGAACAGGTTCTTCAGGTGCCACTTCACGGTTTCCTCGCCGACGGCGAGCGCCACCGCGATCTCCTTGTTCGACAGGTTGCGCGCGAGCAATTCGAGAATCGCGCGCTCCTTCGGCGTCAGCACGACGCTCGGTACCGCGCGCGGGCTGGCCGCGGCGCGCGGCGCGGGCGGCACGATGCGCGGTTGCGG